>JAQURX010000007.1 GCA_028715415.1 Candidatus Omnitrophota bacterium
AGCCGTATGGATGAAGTAATCTTTGAAGAGTTCAAGGGGACTGGTAATATGGAATTGCAACTTGATAGAAACCTCTTCCAGAGAAGGATTTATCCTGCAATTGAAATTAAGCGTTCCAATACCAGGCACGAGGAATTGCTTCTTAAGCCAGATCAGCTGCAGAAGGTTTGGATATTAAGAAAAGTTTTAAATGAGTTAAGTAACGTTGAAGCAATGGAATTGCTTATCGAGAAGTTAGGTAAGACAAAAAACAATGATGATTTTTTAAACAGTATGAACCAATAACGAAAGGAAAGGGAAGTAAAAATGAAAGAGAAAATTCATCCGAATTACAAAGAAAGCACGATTATTTGTGCTTGCGGGGAGACAATCCATACGCGTTCAACCAAGCCAAGTATCCGTGTAGAGATCTGCTCAAAATGTCATCCGTTTTTTACCGGAAAACAGAAGTTTGTGGATTCTGCCGGCCGCGTTGACAAGTTTATGAAGAAATACGCAAAGAAGTAATCTTTGTTTATTGGCTGCAGGCTTAAATGAGGTTACTGTTAAGCTTGCAGCCACTGTATTCATTTAAAGGGTATTACTATGTTTGAACAATTAAAAAAATTTGAATCCCGTTATGAAGAATTAGAGAAGATTTTGGCTGATTACGAGGTTATTTCTGATAAAGAACAGTATAATAGATATGCTAAAGAGCTCTCAGACCTTAAAGAACCGGTATTTTTATACCGTGAACATCTCAAGTTGTCTAAAGAAGCCTTGGATTTAGAAAATGTCCTTAAAGAAAAACATGATAAAGAGTTTGTTGAATTGGCAGAAAAAGAACTGCAGGACATTAAGGCGAAAAAAAATGATTTAGAGGCAAAGCTGACAGCGCTTCTTAAGGGAGAAGATAAGGATGTTAACAGGGATTTTATGATGGAGATTAGGCAGGGAACCGGAGGCGATGAGGCGGGTTTATTCGCAGCTGACCTTTACAGAATGTATACGCTTTACGCTGCAAGCAAGGGTTGGTTAGTTGAATCTATGGCGCTTAGCCCTACAGAAGCCGGCGGCTTCAAAGAAGTTGTTTTTAGTGTTAAAGGAAAAGGTGCATATAAAAGATTAAAATTTGAAAGCGGGGTGCATCGTGTCCAGCGCGTCCCTGAAACAGAGTCCCAAGGCAGGATTCATACTTCTACTGCAACAGTTGCGGTTTTAGTTGAGCCCGAAGAAGTAGATTTAGTTATTGAACCCAAAGATCTAAGAATAGATACTTATAGGTCAAGCGGCCCCGGCGGGCAGCATATGCAAAAGACAGATTCGGCAGTGCGTATTACGCATATTCCATCCGGCGTTGTAGTCGCCTGTCAGGATGAGAGATCACAGCTAAAGAATAAAAATAAGGCAATGAGAATCTTACGTGCAAAACTGCTTGATAAAAAAGCAGAAGACGAGGTTAAAAGATTAACGCAAGCGCGTAAAACACAAATAGGGACCGGGGATAGAAGTGAAAAGATTCGCACATATAATTTTCCTGACCGCAGGGTTACGGATCACCGGATAAATTTTACCTCGCATCAACTAGAGTCAATACTTGAAGGCGATTTGGATGAATTGTCGGATGCTTTAATAAAGGCTGAAGAAGAGAAAAAGAATGAATGAGGCTGAATTATTATTTAGCGAAGTGCTTAATTGTAATCGTACGAATTTATATTTAAACCATAGCCAACTTCTTACCAAGAAGCAGTCTGAGTCAATCGCGCAAGCCTTAAAAAGAAGAATTATTGGTGAGCCGATTCAATATATCCTGGGCTGGAGCGAATTTATGGGGTTTAGATTTAAAGTAAATAAAGATTGTCTAATCCCAAGGCCTGAGACAGAGATTTTAGTTGAAGCCGCTTTAAAATATTTAAACTCTTGCCGTAAACAAGAAACTCAAAACATACTTGATTTGTGCTCCGGATCAGGATGTATCGGGATATCGTTGGCAAAATTACTTCCGGATTGTTTTGTCACCGTTTCTGACATTTCTGAAAAAGCTTTAAAGATTGCGCAGCAGAATGCTTGTTTAAACGGCGTTTCTGATAAAATAAGATTTATTAAAAGCGATCTTTTGAAAGATAAGAAGTTAAGAGACAGGGAATATGATTGCATAGTAAGTAACCCTCCTTATTGCAGCCCCGAAGAAATCAAATCTTTTTCTAAAGAGCTTTATTTTGAACCGCGCATTGCATTAGATGGTGGCAAAGACGGGCTTGAATTTTACCAAAGAATTATTCCGGCTGGGGAAATGATTTTAAAGAAAGACGGTTTGTTGATTATGGAATGCGGTTTTAATCAGGGCTTAAGTTTGCAGAGAATTTTTGGAAATAGCGGTTTTTTTGAAGTAATAGAGGCACTCAAAGATTATAATAGCTTAGACAGGGTGTTAGTTTTAAGAAGAAAATAGGATAGCATAAGTTTAGGAAACAAATCTTAGGAGTTTATTATGGATAAATTAGTTATTGAAGGTGGAGTGCAATTGCATGGGGAAGTAAGTGTTTCGGGTGCTAAGAATGCAGTCTTGCCGATACTGGCAGCTACGCTTTTAACCGACGACGCTTGCATTATTAAGGGAGTGCCGAATTTACGCGATACAAACACAATGTTAAAGATCTTACGTTCCCTTGGTAAGTCAGCGGAATTTGAAAAGGGAGTTGTGACAGTCAGCTCGCTTAAAGCTGCAAATTATATTGCGGATTACAAACTTGTTTCTACAATGCGCGCGTCATTTTGTGTGTTGGGGCCGCTTTTAGGGAAGCTTAAAAAAGCTAAAGTTTCTTTGCCCGGAGGATGTGTTATCGGATTAAGGCCAGTTGATTTGCATATTAAAGGCCTTAAAGCATTGGGAGCTGATATTTCAATTGAATCCGGTTACGTGATTGCAACGGCTAAGAGATTGCATGGAAGCCATATGTATTTAGGAGGGATGTATGGCTCATCTGTTTTGGCAACTGATAATATTTTAATGGCTGCAGTGCTTGCACAAGGCAAAACTGTGATTGAATCAGCCGCGTGTGAGCCGGAAGTAGTTGATTTGGCGGAATTCTTGATTAAGATGGGCGCCAAAATTAAAGGGCATGGAACACCGATTATAGAAGTTGAAGGAGTAAAGCATTTGCATGGGGCGATCCATACAATAATCCCCGATAGGATAGAAGCAGGGACTTTGATGTTAGCCGCTTTAATCACTAAGGGAGATGTTACAATTAAAAATGTTTTATATCAGCATTTGGGTGCGCTTATCGATAAGCTTGAAGAAAGTGGAGCAAGTATAAGTAAATTAGATAGAGCGCTTCGAGTCCGCCATAAGAAATGTCTTAATTCGGTAAATATTACAACACTTCCATACCCCGGTTTTGCAACAGACATGCAAGCGCAGATTATGGCGTTAATGAGTGTAACTCCGGGGATAAGCGTAATAACCGAGAAGATTTATCCTGACAGGTTTATGCATGTTGCAGAGCTTAACCGTATGGGGGCACAAATTCAAAGAGAAGGCCCTCATGCAATCACGGAAGGTATAAAGGTTTTATCCGGAGCTCCTGTTATGGCTTCTGACTTACGCGCTTCCGCAGGCCTTGTCTTAGCCGGGCTTGCAGCAAAAGGAAAGACTACCGTTTCAAGAATCTACCATCTTGAGCGTGGGTATGAGAATATTGAAGAAAAATTATGTTCTCTTGGTGCAAAGGTTTGGAGAGAGAGGGAATAAAATGATATTAATGATTGATAATTACGATTCGTTTACTTACAACCTTGTCCAATATTTAGGAGTGTTGGGTGAAGAGATTAAGGTATTCCGGAATGACGCTATTACCATTGAAGAAATCAAGAAGCTTAAGCCTAAGAAAATAGTTATCTCTCCTGGTCCGGGCCGTCCGGAAGATGCGGGTATTTCATGTAGTGTTATAAAAGAATTTGCAGGAAAGATCCCTATTCTGGGAGTTTGCCTGGGGCATCAGGCTATCGGATATTGTTTTGGAGGTAAAATTATCCCTTCGGGAAAACTTATGCATGGGAAAACTTCGCGTATATACCATAATAATAAAGGGATCTTTAAAGGAATCCCAAATCCTTTTGAGGCTACCCGGTATCATTCTCTGCTTGTTGAAAGAAAAAGCCTGCCGGCATGCCTTGAGATAGCCGCATGGACAAAAGAAAAAGAGATTATGGGGTTAAAGCATAAAGCTTATCCTTTGTGGGGTGTTCAGTTTCATCCTGAATCCATATTAACTAAATCAGGAATGAAGATACTTAAAAACTTCATAAATCTATGATTAGAGAAGCCATAAAGATTATTGCAGAGAATAATGATTTAGATTCCCTGCAGATGGCTTGCGTTATGGAAGAAATAATGTCCGGGAAAGCAGAGACTCCCGAGATTGTTTCTTTCCTTAAGGCGTTAAGCCAAAAAGGAGAGACAGTTAAGGAATTAATCGCGGCAGTTAAGGTGATGCGTAAACACGCGATTAAAATTAATTCCAGCAGAGAAGTTTTATTAGATACCTGTGGGACTGGCGGAGACGCCAGGGGGACTTTTAATGTTTCTACGATAGTTGCTTTTGTTGCAAGTGGCAGCGGAATTGCAGTTGCAAAACACGGTAATAGAAGCGTCTCTAGCCGTTGCGGTTCAGCTGATATACTGGAAGCTCTTTCAATAGATATTAATATGCCTTACAAGAAAATAGAGAAATGCCTTGATGATATCGGCATAGCTTTTTTATTCGCGCAAAACCTGCATCCTGCGATGAAATATGCAATGCCAGCCCGTAGAGAAATCGGCAAAAGAACAATCTTTAACCTAATCGGGCCGCTAAGCAATCCTGCGCAGGCAACGCATCAATTAATCGGAGTTTTTGATAAGAAATGGGTTGGGATTTTTGCCGAAGTTTTGCTTAATTTAGGCTCAACTCATGCATTAGTCGTGCATGGAAAAGATGGTTTAGATGAAATTACAACTTCGGATAATACCGACGTAGCGGAAAGTAACCTTAAAAGCATCAAAACATATGAAATAAATCCGCAGGATTTTGGTTTTAATAAATCAACTTTAGATGATTTAGCAGGAGGTGGAGTTGCGGATAATGTAAAGATATTGCTAGAAATCTTAAAAGGGGTTCATAATCCTAAACGCGATATCGTAGTCTTAAATAGTGCAGCGGCAATATATGTTGCAGGATCGGCCTCTTCAATTAAAGAGGGCATAAAAAAAGCGGAAGATTCCATTGATTCCGGGAAAGCATTAAAGAAATTGGAACTATTACAGGAGTTTTCAAAGAAAGGCTGAAAAACAAAGATGAAAAAAATAGATGCATTAAAAGAAATTATTTTAAAGAAAAAAGAAAAAATTAATTTAGCAAAACAAGTGCTCCCGGAGGAAGAGCTGAAACTAAAAATTCAGAATCTTGAGCCGTGTCGGCCTTTTATTAACGCGATTACGAAACCGAGGATGATTTCTTTGATTGCTGAGATAAAGAAAGCTTCACCTTCCAAAGGGGTTATCAGGCAGGATTTCAATCTTAGTGAGATTGCAATTGCATATAAAGAAGCAGATGTCCAGGCGGTCTCCGTGCTAACAGAAGAGGATTATTTCCAAGGAAATTTGAATTATATAAATGAAGTTAAAGCTTTGATAGAAGTCCCAATATTAAGAAAAGATTTTATTCTAGAGCCGTATCAGGTTTATGAATCACGATACTTTGGAGCTGACGCGATTCTTCTTATCACAGACTTACTTACAAAAGATGAATTATCTAATTTAATGGAATTGTCTTCGAGTTTAGGGTTGGATTATCTGGTTGAGGTACATACTGAGAAAGAGCTTAAAAAAGTCTTAAGTTTAAAGCCAAAGCTTATTGGTATAAACAACCGTGATTTGCATACTCTTGAGGTTGATTTTAAAACTACCGAGAAATTATATACATTAGTTCCTAAGGGCCAGCCGGTAGTAGTTGAGAGCGGCATTAAAAATTACCAAGATGTTTTATTCTTAAAAATATTGGGGGTAAATGCTGTTCTTATCGGTGAGGCATTTATGTCAGCTCCCGACATAAAAATGAAAGTTGAAGAGGTTATGGGGTGGTAAACCCCCACACCAACTCTGCGGAAGGTATGTTTTATGTTCTAAAGAGCAAGAAAGATTTGTGTTGCTATATTGGATCAACAAATAACCTAGATAAAAGATTGAGGGAGCACAATTCTGGCGTGGTGTTTTCTACTAAACATAGAATACCGTTTGAGATAATTTATTTTGAAGCATATAAATCGGAATTTGATGCAAGGAAGCGAGAACACAATTTAAAATTAAGATCTCGAGCCTTCGTTCAGCTAAGAAAAAGAATTACCAGAAGCATTTTAACTTGAGGAGTTGGTGTGGGGGTAAAAGTTAAGATTTGCGGGATAACTAATCTTAAAGACGCGCTTTTTGCTGTTAAAGCAGGAAGTAATGCCTTAGGATTTATTTTTTACAAAAAGAGCCCGAGGTATTTATCTCCTGTTAAAGCCAAAGCCATTATTAGGCAATTGCCTTCGTCTGTGAAGAAAGTTGGTGTTTTTGTCAATGCGAAAGAGGCAACTATCCGAAAAATCGCAAAGGAATGCAATCTTGATTTATTGCAATTTCATGGTGAAGAAAGCAGTGCTTTTTGTGATAAATTTAAGGGCTATAGAATTATCAAAGTTTTCCGAATCAAGGATAAACTTGACTTAAAAGAAATCCAAGGATATAAAACATTTGCTTATCTTTTTGATACATTTTCTCCTTTAGGGCAGGGAGGAACCGGTAAGAGGTTTAATTGGGATTTGATAAAACATTTTAAAGATTTAAAGCGGCCCATATTCTTATCAGGGGGGCTTACTAAACAAAATATAAAGAAAGCAATTAGAACCGTTCATCCGGATTGGGTGGATGTTTCCAGTTCCGTAGAATTAGAACCCGGGAAGAAAGATAGTATCAAAATAAGAGAATTTATTTCTGTAGTTAAGAAATGATGCTATAATTATTACAAATGAAAAAATGCCCTTATTGCGCAGAAGAAATACAAGATGATGCTATAAAATGCAGGTTCTGCGGAGAGAATTTAAAAAAGCGCAAGTTTTGGGTGAATTGTTTGTTGGGTTGCCTTATTACGATTGTAGTTTCAATTTTGCTGGTTACTTTTTTTGTTTATTTGAGTTTTATGCTGTTAAAGTTTATCGCTTATAATTTCTTTTTCCCAGGGAATTCAGCGTTGCCTCATTATTGGATGCAAAATTTTAATGATGTGTTTTTGGCCCTCTGGGAGAGATTAATGAATTTTTTAAATATGAACCATCAAAACTATCAAGGGATTACATTTTAATGGGTACTTTACCAAATAAGTCAGGGTATTTCGGAGAGTTTGGAGGAAGATTCGTCCCCGAAACGCTCATCTATGCGTTGGAAGAGTTAACCCGGGAATATGCTAAAGTAAGGACTGATAAGAAATTTCATCAGGAGCTTGATTATTACCTTAAAGAGTATGCAGGACGCCCCACTCCGCTTTATCTTGCCGCAAATTTAAGCAAACACTTAGGCATTAAAAAAGTATATTTAAAAAGAGAAGACCTTTTGCATACAGGGGCCCATAAAATTAACAATACTTTAGGCCAGGTTTTGCTTGGGCTCAGGATGAAGAAGCCGCGTATTATTGCAGAAACTGGAGCTGGCCAGCATGGTGTGGCAACTGCAACAGTCGCTGCTTTGTTTGGTTTAAAATGCGATATCTATATGGGTAGCGAAGATATAGAGCGCCAAAAGCCCAATGTATTCCGGATGAAGCTTTTGGGAGCAAGAGTAATTCCGGTTACTAGTGGTTCAAAAACTTTAAAAGATGCTATGACAGAGGCTTTAAGGGATTGGGTAACCAATGTGCGGGAGACGCACTATATTATCGGTACTGTTGCCGGGCCCCATCCGTATCCTATGATAGTTAGGGATTTCCAGTCTGTTATCGGTAAAGAAGCAAGAAAACAGATTAAAGAAAAGGAAGGCAAGCTTGCAGATTATTTAGTTGCTTGTGTAGGCGGCGGAAGTAATGCTATGGGCTTATTCTATCCTTTTTTTAATGACAAAAAGGTTAAGTTTATAGGTGTAGAGGCAGGCGGCAGAGGAATTGCTTCCGGTAAACATGCTGCAACCTTGGTAAAGGGCGATGTGGGAGTTTTGCATGGGCAGAAATCCGGTTTATTAGAAGATCGATTCGGACAAATTTTGTCAACACATTCAATTTCTGCAGGGCTTGATTATCCGGGAGTTGGGCCGGAACACGCGTATTATAAAAAGATTAAAAGAGCAGTTTACGTTTCAGTTAACGATAAAGAAGCTTTGCAGGGATTTGAACTATTAGCTAAATTAGAAGGCATAATCCCGGCATTGGAATCTTCGCATGCAGTTGCTTATTTGATAAAGAATAAAGTTAAGTTCAAGAATTCAATTGTAATAGTCTGCCTTTCCGGCAGGGGAGATAAAGATCTGGGGATAGTAACACAAGAGATAAAAGTATGAATAGGATTGAAGCAAAATTTGTAAATTTAAAGAAGAACAAGAAAAAAGCGTTCATCGCTTTTATTACCGCAGGGTATCCTAGCCTTGATGTAACCTATAAATTAATTCTGGAATTCTCTCGTATCGGTGTAGATGCAATTGAACTCGGAGTTCCTTTCTCCGATCCGATTGCCGACGGGCCAATTATCCAGGAGGCATCGGGTTTCGCTTTAAAAAGAAATGTTCATTTAGCCGAAATCTTTAATCTTGTCAAAAAAGCCCGCCTTAAAACCCAAGTCCCTATTTGCCTGATGACTTATTACAACCCGGTGTTTTGTTTTAATGAAGCTAAATTCGTAGAAAGATGTGTTTCTTCCGGAGTAGACGGAGTTATTATACCTGATTTACCTCCTGAGGAAGGAAAGGCTTTGATAAAATTAGCAAATAATGCAAACTTGGATATTATTTGTTTTGTTTCCCCGACTACAAGCAGTTCTCGTATGAAATTAGTTTCCCGTATTTCAAGAGGCTTTATCTATTATGTTTCGTTGACGGGAGTAACGGGCGCGCGTAAATCTTTGCCAGATGATTTAGTGGATAATCTTAAGGCGATAAAACGAATTACGAAAAAGCCGGTTTGTGTAGGATTTGGCGTTTCAACAGCTGCCCAAGTAAAAGAAGTATCAAAATATGCAGATGGCGTTATCGTGGGTAGTGCGATTGTCAGGGGGATAAAGGAAAGAATAGGAAAATCTGACCTCGTCAAAAAAGTAAGTGCCCTTGTCGTAAGTCTGAAAGGATAATTAAAAGTGTATAAAAAGCATGTTTTAAGTAATGGTTTAAGAATAATTTCAAACCATATGCCCGATAAACAGTCGGTTGCTCTTGGCATATGGATAAATGTCGGCGGAAGGTATGAAATGCAGAAGAATAAAGGGATGTCGCATTTCTTGGAACATCTTCTTTTTAAAGGCTCTAAGAAATACTCCTGCCGTGCGATTAAAGAGTCAATTGAGGGGATTGGCGGTTCATTAAATGGTTTTACTTCCGAAGAAATGACTTGTTACCTTGTCAAAATCCCGGCTAAGTATCAGAATTTGGCATTTGAAGTTTTATCGGACATGGTTTTAAACCCAGTATTGCCAAAATTAGAAATTGAGAAGGAAAAAACCGTAATTTTGGAAGAAATAAAATTGTATAGGGACCTTCCTCAAAGCTATGTGCATGAATTGCTTGATGAGCTTCTCTGGCCGGATCAACCGTTAGGTAAGCCGGTTATTGGGACAGCTGAATCCGTCGGAGCTGTTGATAAAGAAGAGTTATCTTTATTCAAGAATAATTTTTATACTCCTGTTAATATGGTAGTAAGCGCTGTTGGTTGTTTAGACCAGGCGAGATTGGTAAAATTGGCTACAAAGGCCTTTTCTTCTAAAGAAGAAAGCGACAAGAATGTTTTTACTTCTGCAATTGAAGCCCAAAGCAAGCCTCAGCTAAAAGTATTTCATAAAGAGACAGAGCAGACCCATCTGGCATTAGGATTCCATAGTTTTAAACGCGGGCATGCCTTAAGGCACGCACAGGGGCTTTTGCATGTAATATTAGGGGCAAATATGTCCAGCCGGCTTTTTAACGAGGTAAGGGAGAAGAGAGGGCTTGCTTATGAAATCGGCACGCAGGTTAAGCGCTTCATGGATACGGGAGCATTTATTGTACACGCTGGTATTGATAACAGAAAAGTTGACGAAGCCCTTAAATTAATCTTAAAGGAATTGTCCAAGATACGAAGGAATCCGGTTACCAAAGATGAATTTAACCGGGCGAAAGAATTTTACCTTGGCCAGCTTTTACTTGGGTTGGAGGATACTTTAGAGCATATGCTTTGGATTGGAGAAACGACAGTTACTTTGGATAAAGTCTATTCTTTAGAAGAGATAATTAAGGAAGTTAAGGAAGTTAAGATTGAAGATTTACAAGAAGTGGCAAATTGTATTTTTGAAAGGAATAAGCTAAATCTTGCTTTAATCGGCCCATTAAAAGATAAAGAGCAGCATATATACAAGCAATTGGAGTTATAGGTTAATAATATGGATAAAGTACTTTCTTTGCCTTTTGTTGGCATCCTTTTTGTAATCTTAACGTTACTTTCTTTTTTGTTTTCAGCTTCAGAGACTTCAATTATCAGCTTAAGCAGGATACGCCTGCGCCATATGGTTAGCCGTGGATTAAAGCGAGCCCAGAGTATCCAGCGGCTTATCTCTAATATGGATAAGTTTATCTCTGCAATCTTGGTTTTAAATAATTTTGTGAATATCGCCATGTCGGCGATTATAACGGCAATATGCTTAACATTGTTTAGCTATAAATGGGCTGTGGTTATTGCGACTTTTGCAACGTCTTTTTTCATTGTTATTGCACTTGAGATCACTCCGAAAATTATTGCAATTAAACATACGGAACGGGTAGCTTTGTTTATTGCTCCGATAATGGAGGTTTTGATCAAGATCTTTAATCCGATAATCTTATTCTTTAATGGCGCTAGCAGCTTTTTAATCAAGCTTATAGGGATAAAACCGGTTAAGAAGTCTCCTCTGGTTACAGAGGAAGAGCTTCGTTTGATGATTGAAATAGGAAAAGAAGAGGGTTTCCTGAGTGAACAGAAAGGCAAAATGCTGCATAGAATCCTTGAGTTTGGTAATATAACAGTAGGCGATGTTATGGTACCGAAGGAAAAAATGATTGCAGTTGACATGGATCTTAAGCAGGAAGATATATTAAATATATTCGTTGAAGAAGGGCATGCCCGGCTTCCGGTGTATAAAGATAAGATTGAGAATGTTGTCGGCGTTATTTATGCCAGGGACCTTTTGTATATATTAAAAGAGAAGGGGTTGTTTGTTTTGCAGGATTTGGTTCATGATGCCTATAAGGTTAGCGCTACTTGCAAAGTTAATGAGCTTTTGCATAGATTTCAGACAGATAAGATTCAGATGGCGGTAGTTGTGGATAAAGACAAAAAAACAGTTGGTTTAGTCACTCTAGAGGATTTGATTGAAGAAATTGTCGGGGAAATTGAAGAAAAGCATCATAGGAAACATTAGGTAAAACAAGAATCAATTGACAGTTAAAATAACCTGTGATAGTATAAATGAAACTTGAATCGTAATTATTCTAAAAGGAGGAACAAATGGCAGAAACAGGATATTGCGTAAAGTGCAAAGCAAAAAAAGTCATGAAAGATGAACAAAAAGTCACAATGAAGAATGATCGTATGGCCATGAAGGGTAAATGCCCTGAATGTGGCACTGGAATGTATAAGATTTTAGGCAAGAAGAAATAAGGGAGGAATCATCATAGTTTCAAAAAACCTGGCGCAACGAATAGCGGCAGTTGCTAAGTCCAAGAAAGCTCAAAAAGTAGTTATCCTGCAGATGTCCGAAGAGGCTGGCTTCTGTGATTATTTTGTTATCGCAAGCGCCACATCTTTAAGGCAGGTAAATGCGGTTGCCCGGGCAATAGAAGATGATTTAGCCAAAGACGGGATAAAATCTCTTTCGAAGGTCTTGCCTAGCGACGAATCTGGTTGGGTTGTTTTAGATTTTGTTTCCATAGTAGTGCATATTTTCTACAAGCCACTAAGAGAATTTTATTCACTAGAACGTTTATGGGCAGACGCTAAGAAAATCAGAGTTGCCCGTAGCAAGAAAATTTAGTCAATGGTCACTGTCTGTATACAGGCAGTGACCATTCCTTTCAAAAGCGGCTTCCTTTCTTTAGATTGACCTGTGCTTATGCACAAAATCAAATTTCTTAAAGGATTTGTTAATGTTAAAAGAAAATATCAATGATTTGTTGGTCGGGGTAATTAAAAACTCATTAAAGAACCTTGGCATGGATTCTTTTTCTAAGGAAGACCCATACCTTGATTTTTCTACCGATATCCGTTTCGGGGACCTTTCTACGAATATCGCCATGCGCTTAAGTAAGCCTCTCCAGAAGCCCCCCAGAGAAGTAGCTTCTTTGATAATAGATGGCATTAAACAAGAGCTCCAAAAATCTAAATTTGGCGATTATGTTAAGGAGATTAAAGTAGAAGGTGCCGGATTTATTAATTTTTATATAGCAGATAAATATTTTTATGAAAGATTAAGCGAACTTTTGGTTAAAGGCCCGGATTTCTTGAAATTAGATAAAGGCAAAGGCGCAAAAGCGTTGATTGAATTTGTAAGCGCCAATCCGACGGGTTCTCTTTCAGTTGCGCACGCAAGGCAGGCTGCGGTAGGGGATTGCCTGGCAAATATTTTGCAGTTTCTTGGGTTTAACGTCCAGAGAGAATATTACCTTAATGATGAAGGTAACCAGATAAATATATTGGGTAGGTCAGTTGAATTAAGGATGAAAGAGCTTTCAGGAGAGAAGATTGAATTTCCTGAAGACCATTATCAGGGCGACTATATCTATGATATTGCAAAGAAAGCTCAAGAGGAAAAAATTACAGCAGAGAATCTCGGCGATTATGCCGGAAATTATATCTTGGATATCATTAGAAAGGAACTTGATGATTTTGGGGTTAAATTTGACTGCTGGTATTCTCAGAAAGAATTAAGGAAGCAGGGTAAAATTGAAGAAGCACTTAATTTTTTAAAGAAGAAAGGTTATCTTTATGATCAGGATGGCGCTTTATGGTTTAAGTCAACTGAATTTGGAGATGATAAAGACAGGGTAATCATAAAAAGCGACGGATCATATACGTATTTGGCCCCCGATATCGCTTATCATCAGGAAAAGTATAAGCGTGGTTTTGAATGGCTTATTAATCTTTGGGGCCCAGATCACCATGGCTATATTAATAGGATAAAGGCTTCGGTCCAGGCTTTTGGAAAAGATGCATCAAGCCTTTCAATAGTTATTGTTCAACTGGCAACTATATTTAGGGGAGGGAAACCCGTGCAGATGTCCACAAGGCGGGGGCAATACATAACTCTGCGCGAGGTGCTTGATGAAGTCGGGGTTGACGCTTCAAGGTTCTTTTTTATTATGCGCAGGACTTCAAGCCACCTTGATTTTGACCTTGATGTTGCCAAGAAGCAGACCGCGGAGAATCCTGTTTATTATGTGCAGTATGCCCACGCGAGGATCTGCAGTATCTTACGCTCAAGCGGTGTTGATACGGCCAAGGACGCTGATTTCTCATTGTTAAAGGAAAAAGAAGAGTTGGCTTTAATAAAGAAGATACTTCAATTTTCATATATAACAAATATTTGCCTTATAACTCAGGATCCTTATATGCTGACAGTTTATCTGCAGGAGGTTTCCGAGAGTTTTCATAAATTTTATGATTTGCACCGTGTTTTGGGCCAGTCTGATGCATTAACTAAAGCGCGTCTGGCCTTAATTGATGCAACCAGAATTGTAATTGCTAAAGGTTTGGAACTAGCAGGCGTAACACGTCCAGAGAAAATGTAGATGCATAGCCACAAAATAGTAAAGGTCTCCCCGCAAAACCCTATCCTTCAGGAAAAATTATCTTCTGAACTAAAAATCTCTAAAGTAATAGCCCAGTTATTAATAAACCGGTCAATACAAAATGTTGAGGAAGCGCGAAAGTTCCTTCAACCGAACCCCAAAAACCTGCACGATCCTTTTTCTTTCCATGGTATGGAAAAAGCAGTAAGTATTATTCGTAAGGCTATTAAGAATAAAGAGAAAATCATGGTTTTTGGAGATTATGATGTAGACGGCATAACAGCTGCTGCCTTGGTTAAGGAAACTATTATGAAATTAGGAGGGGATTGCCTGCATTATTTGCCGCACAGGATAAAAGAAGGGTACGGCTTAAGTAAAGATATCGCAAATATAGTTAAGGAAAAAAAGGTAAAACTTCTTATTACCGTTGATTGCGGGACAAGTAATCATGGCCAGATAGAAGAGTTAAGGCATTTGGGTATTGAGGTAGTTATCACAGACCATCATGAGCAATCAAGTATGCATCTTCCTTGCGCCTCTAGCATTATTAACCCTAAAACTAAAGCCTCCAGTTATAAATTCAGGGATTTAGCAGGAGTGGGTGTTGCCTATAAACTCTGCCAAGCGCTTACTGAGAAGATGCTGCTTGATGATTTGGATTTGGTTTCTTTGGGAACCATTGCTGATTCGGTTTCTTTGACCGGGGAGAACCGTATCTTTGCTAAGGAAGGCCTGAAAAGATTCCCACAAACTAAAAGAGAGGGCCTGCGTTCATTAATCAGAAATGCGGGGATAGAAAACAAAAAGTTTACTTCTACGTATATTAGCTTTATCCTTGCCCCGCGGATTAATGCAAGCGGCAGGATGGATAGCGCTGAATTATCTTTAAAATTATTGATGGCTAAAGATAGAGAGGAAGCGGATGAATTAGCCAAGGCGCTTGAATCATTTAATCGTAAACGTCAGCAGGTTGAGTCAAAAATACTTGAAGAAGCGCAGGATTTGATTGAAAAGGAAGTTAATTTTAAGGAACACAAGATTATTGTCATTGCTAAAGAGGACTGGCATCAGGGAGTTTTAGGAATAGTTGCCTCAAAATTGGCAGATAGGTTTTATCGTCCGGCAATTGTAATCTCCCTAAGTGAGAATTTATGCAAAGGTTCGGCGCGATCCATAAAGAATTTCCATTTATTTGAAGCGCTCGTAGATTGCAAGGATTTATTGGATACGTTCGGTGGGCACAGCCATGCAGCAGGGCTTTTGATTTCAAAAGCAAATATTGATGATTTTAGAAAAAGTATTAATAAATTGGCAAATCAAAAGCTTGTCTTGGAAGATCTATTGCCCAGTATTGATATTGATGTGGATTTGCCGCTTTCTGATTTAAATGAAAAGCTTGTATTGCAGTTAGAGGCTTTGGAGCCATTTGGCATGGCAAACCCTGAGCCACTTTTCTTTACTAGAAACCTTAAAGTTAAGGGGCAGATGCAAATCTTAAATAGGGCTACAATTAAGTTCTGGGTAAGCGATGGACAAATAACTTTTCCTGCCATCGGCTTTGGGATGAGTAGCCTTAAAGACAGCTTGTTAAGTTCAAATAGTTTTGACTTAGTTTATAGCCCTAGGATTGATTCGTGGCGCGGAGATTCATCAATTATCTTGGAAATCAGGGATATTTTTATCAGGTAGGTTTTAAGCTTTCTGAAAGTTACCCTTTTTGATGCATTTTGCGCAGATATAGACTTTTCTCGGGTGGCCGTTAACCAAAATACGCATTTTTTGAAGGTTCGGAAGGAACCTGCGCATAGTCCAGCGGCTGATTTTGCTTCCAGTTCCGCCTTTACTTTTGGCTAAACCTTTTCTAGTGACAGTTTTCCCTTTGAGTTCGCCTTTTTTGCATATAGCACATTTTTTTAACATGTTTATTCACTCCTATTATGTAGATTCTTTAGAGCTTAAAGTATACTTGAAAATACGCGATTGTCAAGATAAAATGAGTACCTATGAGTGAAAAAGACTTAAGATTGCTTAAATTCCCCCAGGTCCTTGTTGTTGAGGCGTCAGCCGGGAGTGGGAAAACCTATTGTTTGGCCAAAAGGTATATCCAGCTCTTAATTCAGCCAGGGCTTAACCCTAACAATGTCCCTCTTAATACTATCTTAGCTATTACTTTTACGAATAAAGCCGCTCTTGAGATGAAAGAGAGGATACTTGAATTCTTAAAAAGAATAGCTTTGGATAAGTTTTCCAGCCAGAAAGAAAAAGACGAATTTCTTTCTTTTTTAAGCCAGGATAAAGCAGAAGCTCAGGAAAAAGCACGTGTTATTATGGATTACCTGGTTAGAAACTACAATTTTTTTCAGGTTCAAACTATAGATAGTTTTATCAACGCAATTCTTTCCGGATGCGCTTTCAGGCTTAACCTATCCGCAAATTTCAAAACCGAAGAAAACTCCCGTGATTATCTTAGTTTTAGTTTGGATAAACTTATTGATAAAGCTTCAACTCAAAAAGATACCCTTAAGCTTTTCCATTCTTTCTTAAGGCAGTATATCTACATTGAAGCTTTTACAGGCTGGTTCCCTAAACAAAATATACTCTCTACGATGAATTCTTTATTCTTTGAATTCAATAAGTATGCCGGGGATTTTGTTGGTAATAATGTAGGGGTAGAAGATTTAATTTCAGTAAGGAAAGACATTTTAAGGCTGATGGCAGAATTAAACAATCATCTTCCTAAAGGCACTGATGCACGTTTTCAAAAGAGCCTCGCTGTTTTCTTAGAGCAAAATAAAGATAACTTTGAGATTGATAATCTTTCAAATTTCTTTAAAAGAGAGGGTTTCCCTATCAACAAGGGCAATAGCGTGCCTGATGAGGTCAGGGATTTTTGGTCTGAAGTTAAGAAAAAGATTAAGGGGCTTTGTGAGTTGGAGGCTTCTTCAGCGTTTAATTGCTATATAGATATATTTGAAAAACTTGAAAAAGATTTAATTGAGCTTGCCAGCAAAGACGACTGTTTATTTTTGGAATCTTTAAATAAAGAAGCGCGCTTTCTTTTTGATAAAAGATCCATGGGGTTGCCGGAACTTTATTACCGCCTTGCTACCCGTTTCAGGCATTTTTTGATTGATGAATTCCAGGATACAAGCCTCCTGCAGTGGGAAAATCTGTTTCTAATGATTGAAGAGGCTCTTTCCACAAGCGGTTCATTATTCTTTGTTGGGGATAAGAAACAGGCGATTTACAGATTTAGAGGAGGAGAGGCTTGCCTTATTGATGAGGTAAAAGAAACCTTCAAAGATTTTAACCTGATTGAAGAAAGCTTAAACAAAAATTACCGCAGCCGCAAGGAAATCGTTGATTTCAACAATGCGATTTTTTCTTTGGATAACTTGAAACGATTTGTAAGCCAAAACGAAGAGTTATCCGCTCAAGGTTTGGAATTTGGGGTTGATGATTTAGATAGGCTTACTAATATTTTTGAATCTTCAAAGCAGGAGAGCCGAGATGATTTATTGGGTGGATATGTAGAGGGGCAAATTATAGACGTTAAGACAAAAGAAGAAAGAGATGATTTGATAAAGGAAAGAGTCATCGCATTGATTGAAGATTTGAGAAAAAGATTTTCTCTAAAGGATATCGCATTTTTAACGAGGAAAAATGATGAGGTTGAGTTGTTAACTTCTTGGTTTATGGAAGAAAGGATTCCTGTTGAATCCGAAAAAACGCTTGATATAAGGCAGAATTCATACATTAAAGAAATTGTTTCTTTCTTGAAGTTCCTGAATTCTCCAATCGATAACCTTTCTTTTGTTTCTTTTATAACCGGAGAAATTTTCTGCAGGGCTTCTGGATTAAAGTTAGACAAGATTCAGGATTTCCTCTTTGAGCTTAATGAGAATAGAAAAAATGACGCAGTGTATATTTACAGGGAGTTCCGTTTAAGATTCCCCAAGGTATGGGATGATTTAATTGAAGAGTTTTTTAAGAGCGTCGGTTTCGTCCCCCTTTATGAGCTGGTAATTAGTATCTTCAGTAGATTTAATGTCTTAAATGATTTTTCGGAATACCAGGGTTTCTTTATGAAATTTCTTGAGTTAGTCAAGGAGGAAGAAGATAAAACCTTAGATATTGATTCGTTCCTGGAATCGTTTGAAAATACAAATAGCGAAGATTTATATGTTAACGCAACGCAGACCAATGCAGTTAAGATTATTACCATACACAAGTCTAAGGGGCTGCAATTCCCTGTAGTTATTGTGCCTTTCTTGGAAATGGATGTTAAGGTGAATTCTCACATAGTTAATGCTTCCGATGATTGCTTGCAGCTGTTGCGTATTAAAAAAGAATACGCAGAATTCTCTCCGATGCTAATGGGCATTTATAGGCGTAATTATTTAAAGTCATTTATTGATGAACTAAACAGTATTTATGTAGCATTCACCCGTCCGGAAGAAGAACTTTATTTTTTTGTTTCTCCAAGAACCGGGAAAAGGGTTAATCCTGTAAGTTTGCTTGTCGCTAATAATGAATTGATAAGGAGTGGAAAGCTTGAAGTTAAGAATAGGCCGCAAGAAAACCATCCGCCTATGAAAGAAATATCCCCTTCAAAATACCGTGATTGGATTTGCCAACTGAAAGAAGAATTTATTGAGGAAAAAGTATTGGCTAATAGAGATAAAATCTTAAGAGGAGAAGTATTGCATAATATTCTTTGTAACATCGGGAATTTGTATAAGCAGGACAAAGAATTAGCTATAAGCGCGGCATTTAAGAAAGCAGTTTCCATATTCCCTGATTACAATTATTTTCAGGAATTGCTTCCTGTAATTAAGAAATTGTTAAGCGATAAAAGATTTACGCAATATTTTGAAGTTGCTTCAGGGAGTGTTTATCTGGAGCAGGAGATTGTGGATAAATATGGGAATGCCAGGCGGATTGATAGGTTAATAATTAATTCAGAAGAAGCCATAGTGGTAGACTATAAGAGTAGCGCAGAAGGCACTCTTGATTATAAAGAGCAGGTTAAACAATATATGGATATAGTGCGGGGCATATACCCTAAGTTGAAAGTCAAGGGTATCTTGTTGTATTTGGATAATTTAGGTATAGAAGAGGTTAATTAATGCAAAGAGTCGTCACTTATAATTTGGCCGATAATTTTATTGAAGAATTCTCCAGTTACTTAGAAAACAACTTTATTAAGAAAGGCCGTAATTTGAGCAAGGTTGCTATTGTGTTTGGAGGTAAAAGGCCGGCTCTATTTTTAAAGAAAGAACTTGCCGCAGGAATTAAAAAAAGTTTTTTCCCCCCGCGTTTTTTCTCTATTGATGAATTCGTTGAGTATTCTTTTTCTAAAAAGTATCCTTTCCGGAAAATTTCAGACCTTGAGGCGGCTTTTGTTATTTATAAGCTTGCGCAAGAATTATCTCCCGACTTATTAAGGGAAAGGGAGAGCTTTTCAAAATTCCTTCCTTGGGCAAGAGAGATAGTTTCTTTTATCGAACAGCTTGATTTGGAAGATACGAAATTTGATTCTTTAAAGGGTATCCAGGAAAAAGCTAATATAGGATACGATGTCCCTGAGAGTATCAATCTTCTCTTGGAAAGAATTATTTCTTTGCGGGAAGCATATCATGAAGAACAAAAGAAGAAAGGTGTTTATTCAAAGGGATTAATTTATCTTCTTACTTCACAGTGTATGGGCGATATTGATTTTAGCGAATTTGAAGAAATTATTTTTTGCGGGTTTTTCTATATTCACAAAACAGAGTTAGCCGTAATAAAAAGCCTTTATGATGCTAACAAGGCTTTACTTTTCTTTCAAGGTTCCCAGGATGAATGGAGCGTGCTGGAAAGAAATTCCCGGAGTTTATCTATAGTAATAAAGCCGGAGAATATAAAGAAACCAGAATATAAATTATCGGTATCAGCCGGTTTTGATTTGCATTCACAGGTTTGTTTGGCAAGAGACGTATTAAGAGGAATGCAGGAATTTGATAAGACTGTAGTTGTGTTGCCTGAGCCTGATCATGTAATATCGCTTCTTTCCGAGATTTCAGGTTATGTGAAAGATTTTAATGTTTCTATAGGCTACCCTTTGAAAAGAAGTTCGCTGTATTCACTTTTTGAGAATATTTTTAAAGCGCAGAATAACAAAAAGAATAGTGAGTATTATGCTAAAGATTACCTTAAGGTGTTGAGCCATCCTTTGGTAAAAAACTTGAGAGTTTTAACTAAGCCTTCGGCAACGAGGGTGCTTATCCATAAGATTGAAGAAGTATTGTTGGGTATTGAAAAAACTTCTCTCGGAGGAAGGTTATTTTTTAATCTATCGGATATTGAAGAATCTAGAGAGTTATTTGATTCTGCCCTTAAGACGATGAATAATATGGATTTGGAAGTCAGCAGAGATGAGATAAAAACTGCTTTAAAAGAATTACACGGGTTTTTGTTTGTTTCATGGGAGAAATTAAGAAATTTCTATGATTTCTCTGTAAGCCTTGAGCAGTTTCTTGATCTTTTAGTAAAAAAAGGATTTTTAGCAGGGTATCCGCTAAATCTTAAGATGATTGAGAAGATATTTTTAATAAGGCAGGAGCTTTCCAGCGCTTCGTTTAGTAAGGAAGATTTTCCGGGAGAAGAAATCTTTAAAATATTTGAAAATAAGTTGGAGAATGAGATGGTTTCATTTTCCGGCTCGCCCTTAAAGGGGCTGCAGATTTTGGGGTTATTTGAAACCCGTTCTTTAAATTTCAAGAATGTCGTTATTTTGGATGTGAATGAATCAGTCCTGCCTAAGTTAAAGATTTACGAGCCTTTGATCCCAAGAGAGGTAATGATTAGTTTGGGGTTAAACAGACTGGAGAAAGAAGAAGAGATCCAGCGTTATCAGTTCATGCGCCTTGTTGCCTCGGCAAAAAATGTCCATTTATTATTTCAGAAGCGCCCTGATAAAGAAAAGAGCAGGTTTATTGAAGAAATCATCTGGGAAAAACAAAAAAATGAGAAAACTTTGAATGTATTGGAAATCCCACAGGCAAGTTTTAAGGTTAAGGTTCTGCCGAAAAGCGCAGAAGTTAAAAAGAATTCAAAAGTAATCAGATTTTTAAAGGAGCGCGAATATTCAGCTTCCAGTATTAATACTTATCTTAACTGCCCGTTACGTTTTTATTACCAATATGTATTGGGCCTAAAAGAGAAAGAGGATTTGCTTGAGGAGCCTCTAGGCAAAGATATCGGAACTTTTGTTCACGAGTTGCTTAAAGAATCATTCTCCTTGTTTATCGGAAAAAGGCCGATAATTGATTCGGAATTTAAGAATAAGTTCAAAGCCGATTTAGATAATAGATTTAAAGATGAGTTTGAGAAGAAGATGAGGTCGGATGCTTTTCTTATTAAAGAGATACTTGACTTTAGGATGGAGAAATTTCTTCTTAATGAGGAATACAGGCCGGTAAAAGAAATACTTAGTTTAGAGAAAACATTTAAAGGGGTGCTTAACTTAAAATCAGGAAATTTTAAATATAAGTCAATAATTGATAGGGTTGATTTGTTAACAGATAACAGTATTTTAATTATTGATTATAAGACTGGGAGTTCTGATATCATGCCGTCTTCTTATGAAAAGATTGCTTCGTCGGAATTTACAAGGGCTTCGCTTAAAAATACATTAAAGTCAGTCCAGCTGCCGCTGTATCTGTATTCTGTGGAAAGCCGGGGAGAATTTGAGAATCAAAAAATCAATGCCTGCCTTTATTCATTAAGAGATATGCAGAAGAACTACGGATTGAATATGCTTTTTAAGAATGATGCTCAGGTTGCTGACAGAAAAAATATAATGCAGGTATATATTAAAGCTATGGATGCAATTTTGGCTGATGTTATTAATCCGGATGTGCCTTTTGTGGCGGATGAGGAAGATAACCGTCAATGTGAAACCTGCCCGTTTTTTTATATGTGTAGATAGTTTTATACTTTTAGCTTCGCGCTGAATATTATTACTACACATTCTTTTAATGAATCTGCCACCTTTTCTCGCTCAGGTAGATTTTGCCCCGCCTTTGGCGGGGGGCCGCCAAAGGTCTTTCGCATTTCGGTGGCTGCTGAACTCGCGCCTCGTGTTCTCACTCGGCGCTCGAACAGCATCGCCATCCCGATATTGTCCCGCATTCGCGGGACATCGGGATTCCCTCAATGCTCAAGCTGCTTTGGCTAAAATCTACATTCGCTCGAAAAGCCGACAGATTCATTTAATAACATGATTAGAATTTTAGTATTTTGATTCGAGGCGCATTAGAAAACTTTCGGCAATGGCTATAACCGGTAGTGCGCAAAGATTTACGAGGAGCGAAGGACGGCTCCCAAGAGAACGCTAAGCCGAAGCGACGTGGTAAATCGCAGCGCACGGCGAAAGTTTTCAGCGCCGAGAACAAAATACTAAAATTAAACGAGTGATAAACAAGACAAGGCAGACGCGTGAGCGTTACTTAACAATTCAATTGAAAAATAGTTCTTTTGATGATATAAATCTAAGAGGTAGACTTAGAAAAGGAGTGCTTTAGGCAGATATGCTAAGAATTATTTTTTTACTAATATTTTTATCGTTTAGCGGCCTGGCAAACGCGGATATTATCAATTTTAAAGACGGCACTTCTATTGAGGGAGAGGTTATTTCGGAAGATAATCAGTCTATCAAAGTTAAGCAGTATATTAATTCTGCGGTGAATGCGATTACTTATTGCTCTAAAGCGGATGTAGCAAAAATTGAAAAAAAACCCTTGCCGCAGATAAAATTAGTTTCTCCAGCAAAGGAAAAAGAAGAATTTGAGATTATAAAAATCAGTAAGCCTACAAAACCAAAATTGGCGAAGGTAATCAAGAAAGATGAGCCTGTTAATAGTAAGAAAAGTAATGATAAGGATGTGAAAAAAGAAGTTGTTAAGAATAAAGAGGCAGAACAATTGCCTCAAGAAAAAGAAAAAACAATTCCTGTCAAACCCTCAAATGCCGCAAAAGAAAACAGCCCGGAAAAAACAAAAGCCTTAAATAAAATCGTTAAAGAAGTTG
This sequence comes from Candidatus Omnitrophota bacterium, assembly GCA_028715415.1. NCBI lineage: Bacteria > Pseudomonadati > Candidatus Omnitrophota > Candidatus Omnitrophota bacterium. The sequence continues at coordinate 23,060 of JAQURX010000007.1, forward strand.
TAAAAGAAAAATCAAAACCGGTTGTTGTGCCTGTAGTTGTGCCTGTAAGAGAGCCTGTTAAAGAAAAATCTGCGGGAAAGAAGAGGGTTGAACCAGTTAAAAAACCCACTCAAACTCCTAAGGAGAAGGCTTCAAAGCAAGGGTTGACTTTTTTTAAGCCCATACCGAAGGCTTTGTCTGGTTATAAAGTAATTTCGCGGAATGAAAAGGATTTTATCGGCTCTAAAAAGATGGATAGGGTTGAATATCTGATTTCTGTTCCCGTTCCGGCCAGTAAATCACAATTAAAACAAGTTTTTTCAGACGTTTTAAACCGTGAACTTAGGAATAATAAAAGCCTGGATGCGCTTTGGGTCACGGTTTATGCTGATGGGTCCACAGTTAAAGATATGCCTCGCGCCTACGGTATTTGGTCTCCTCAGGGGGGTTGGGATGATTTTGAGGATACCGTTGATAAGTCAAAATACACCTGGAGCTACAGATTTTTGTATTAAAGTAAGTTTTGAATTTTCCAAGCCACCGTATTTTTAATACAATCCTATTAAAAGAAAATATTGTATAAGTTTTAAGATGTGTTAGAATTATTACACTATAATTAATTGGATATTAATAGGGAGGAATGAAAAATGGTTGAATTTGGAGATTATAAGGGTAAGCCGGTAATGATTATAAGAAGAGATGAAAATGACAGGTTCCCTTTTTCCTTTGGCCTAAGTAAGGCTAAGTTAATTCTGGAGAATATTGAAGAAATAAGGAAATTTGTTAAAGATAACGATAAACAACCGTAAAAAGCCCGCCTTCCAGTATATAAAACAAGAGGTGAATATATGAGAAAACAGTTGATAGTATTTTTCTTTGTTTTTTTCGTTTTTTTTCTTGTAGGGTCCTCAATCGCCCAAGAATTTTCCGCAGACTTGGTAAGTACTACCGGTGGAGTGGTTTCTACGGGCAAGATCTTTGCTTCCAAAGATAAGGTAAGAATGGAATTGCCTCAGATGATTACGATTAGCAGGCAGGATAAGGGAGTAGTTTGGATGCTCATGCCTCAAGAGAAGACTTACCTTGAGCAGCCGTTTAAGGCGGATAATTTAATGGCTACTTCAGAAAAGATTGCTAATGAGTTAGAACGTAATTTGGTAGGCAAAGAAGAGATAGATGGCAAGATGGCTTCAAAATACAAAATTGCTTTTTTGCAATCAGGCAAGAAACTTGAGATATACCAATGGATTGCGTCGGGTTCAAACATACCATTAAAGACTCAAGCGGTGGATGGAAGCTGGACAATGGAATATAAGAACCTTATAACTCAGGCTCCAAGTGTTTCAATGTTTGAGATACCAGCAGGTTATACCAAGCTTGATTACAATATTCCTGCTATGGATAATATTCTAAAGGGTTTGGGGAATTAAATATTATTATAGAATGTGTTGACTTTTGGGCAAAAATAGCGTATAATTACCCATTATGTTAAAGGGGGTGAATTAGATTGACTTTAGTAAAGGATAAAAAAGTGAAGATTATTGACGAATTCAAGGTTCATGCAAGAGATACTGGTTCCGCAGAAGTTCAGATAGCAATTTTAACCGAGAGAATTAATCTTTTAGGTGATCATTTTAAATCACACAAAAAAGATTTCCATTCTCGCCGCGGGCTGCTTTCGCTTGTTGGCAGGCGCCGCAGACTCCTCAATTATCTCAAGAAAAAAGATGTTAAGAAGTACGAAGATGTCTTAACTAAATTAAGCTTGAGAAAATAACCGTGGCATAATCAAGGAAAACAATGGCAGAACAAAATAACCTAAGGGCAAAATTTGGGAAAAACGATCTAATCATAGAAACCGGCAAGATAGCCAAGCAGGCAAATGCTTCGGTAACCGTTACTTATGGCGGTACCGTTGTGCTTGTGACTGCTTGTATGTCTAAAAAACTCAGGGAAGGGCAAGACTTTTTTCCTCTAACCGTTGAATATCAGGAAAAGACCTATGCCGCAGGAAGAATCCCCGGAGGGTTTTTTAAACGTGAGGGAAGGCCTTCTGAAAGCGAAATTCTAACCTCTCGGCTTATTGACAGGCCGATACGCCCATTATTTCCCGAAGGTTTTTTAAATGAAGTGCAGATTATGGCGATTGTTTTATCCAGCGATGGAGAAAATGATCCCGATATCCTAGCTGTAATAGGCGCTTCCACAGCTTTATCAATTTCCGACATTCCTTTTTTGGGTCCCATTGCAGCTTGCCGTGTTGCGCGAGTTAATAATGAACTCATATTAAATCCTACATATGCTGAGTTAGAGAAAGCCGATCTGGATGTTATTGTTACGGTGGGTAAGAAGGGTGTAGTAATGCTTGAATCAAAGGCTAAGGAGATTTCTGAAGAAGAATATATGGAGGCGGTCAAATTTGGCTATGATAATCTCCAGTGTATACTTAGCTTACAGGAAGAATTCGTCCGTTCAAGCGGTAAAGAAAAAGCTGCTATAGAATGTAAGAAGCTTGATCCCACATTAAGAGAGAAGATAGAAAGTTTATCTAAAGATAGATTAAGAGAAGTTTATAAATTAAGCAAAAAAGAAGAGCGTGAAGAGGCGGTTGATTTATTAGCAAAAGAGCTTGAAGAAAAACTTACGCTTGAAGGGCACCTTGCTTCCGACGTAAAAACAGGGCTTCATGATGTAGAGAGAGAGCAGGTAAGAAGAAAAATTCTTGAAGAAAATGTCCGGGTTGACGGGAGAGGTTTTAAAGAAATCCGCCCAATCAGTGCTGAGGTTTCAATTTTACCAAGGACTCATGGTTCAAGCCTTTTTACGCGTGGGCAAACTCAAAGTTTAGCAGTTACTACTCTTGGTACCGGTGAAGATGAGCAGATGATTGAAGCTCTTGAAGGCGAAAAATACAAAAACTTTATGCTGCATTATAGTTTTCCTCCTTTTAGCGTAGGAGAAACTGGTCCTGTTCGCGGCCCTGGTCGCAGGGAGATTGGCCACGGCGCTTTAGCAGAAAAATCGCTTTTGGCTGTTATGCCTGGTAAAGATAAATTTCCATATACGGTAAGAGTTGTTTCAGAGATTCTCGAATCAAACGGATCTTCCAGCATGGCCTCTGTTTGTGCTGCCGCACTTTCACTTATGGACGCAGGTGTTCCAATAAAATCTGCTGTAGGTGGAGTAGCTCTTGGTTTGGTAAAGTCCAAAGACAAAGCGGTAATCTTAACTGATATTACCGGCTTAGAGGACCATTTTGGCGATATGGATTTTAAAGTCGCTGGAACCAAAGAAGGAATTACTGCAGTTCAGCTTGATTTAAAGATTGATGGTATTGATTTAGACTTATTAAAGGCTTGTTTGTATCAATCAAGAGAAGGAAGATTCTTTATCTTGGATAAAATGCATCAAGCGCTTAATGAGCCAAGGACTGAATTGTCAACTTATGCCCCTCGTATTGAAGTTTTGAAGATTAATACTGAAAAAATCGGTGAGCTTATCGGGCCGGGCGGTAAAACTATTAAGGGCATTATTGCTTCAACCGGCGCTAGCATAGATATTCAGGATGATGGCACTGTTTTGGTTGGTTCTAGTGAAGCTGCAAAGTCACAGGATGCTATCAGGATGATTAAGGCGATAACCGATGATGTTGAAGTTGGCAGGATCTATTCAGCTAAAGTAAAACGTATCATGGCCTTTGGCGCTTTTTGTGAGATTGCCCCTCGTAAGGAAGGCTTGGTACATGTTTCTGAATTATCCGATAAATTTGTAAAGAATGTAGAAGAAGTAGTAAAGATAGGCGATGAGATTAAAGTTAAAGTTATCGGCATAGATGAATTAGGCAGGATAAATTTAAGCAGGAAACAGGCGCTTACAGAAAATAGCGGGCAATAAAGTTATTTCTAACCAGAAGAACTAAATAACGTAGTTAAGGTGAAAGAAAGAAGACTAAATGAGGTTCGAGGCGTTATTTTAGTTGCAATTGGGCTTATGATTTTAGCAAGCCTGGTTAGATTTGAACGCCTTGACTTGCCGTTTTATACATCTTCTCCTAATTTCCCCCCTAAGAATCTTCTTGGAGTTTTCGGAGCATACTTCGGCGGAATTATTGTTGCTTTATTCGGTTTCCCAACTAGTTTTGTTATCCCCGTTTTGATTTTTTTATTAGGTATTAAGTTTTTCCGGCAGCACGAGCCTTATTTGAGCGCCCCACGCCTTATAGGGATGTTTACTTTGCTTTTATCTGTCTGCTCTTTTATCGGAATGTTCAATTCCGGGAATGATTACGCGAGGTTTTACGCAGCAGGATTCTTAGGAACCTTGTTTTCAAATTTTATCACTTCTTTTTTTAGCAGGCTTGGCGGATTTATAATTTTTATTACCATAGCTATTATCTCGCTTGCTGTGGTTACGGGTAACTTGATTTCAGTTTTATTCATTGGCGGCACTAATAGTGTTAAATCAATTTTTGGACGTTTGCTCGGTAAAGAAAAACAGGGGAAAGAAACAGAGGTTAGGATTAAAGCGCCGGGTGCAATAAAGCCGTTAGACCGCGAAAAGAAAAGTGAAGTTTCGCTTTTGGATTCTTTAAAGAATAAAATTGCCGCAAGCAAAGAGGATTTTTCTAAACCTAAAATTCAAATTAAACCAAGGCCTTTAGCCTCGGTAGAAGTAAAAGTTAAGCCTCAAGAATTAAAGATAGGCGATTATCATCTGCCTTCCATTGAGCTTTTGGACCCTCCTCCGCCGTTTGAGGCGCGTCAGATTAAAGAAGATCTGGAAGGTTCCGCAAGGATCCTTGAAGAGACTCTGGAGGATTTTGGGATTTCAGCTAAAGTGACGGATGTTGAGCAAGGTCCTGTTATAACCCGGTATGAATTAGTCCCTGCTCCGGGCGTAAAACTTAATCGCATAGTAGCTTTAAGCGATGATGTAGCTCTTGCAATGAAGGCTCAGTCTGTGAGGATTATTGCCCCAATCCCGGGCAAGGGAAGCGTTGGTGTTGAAGTCCCGAATATGCAAAGCAGCTTCGTTATGTTAACAGAGGTGCTTGCTTCAAAAGAGTTCCAGTCAGCTCGTTCCAAGTTAACGCTTGTTTTGGGAAAAGATATTACTGGCCAACCTATCGTAGCTGACCTTGATGATATGCCGCATCTTTTGATAGCCGGAACTACCGGATCAGGAAAAACGGTTTGCGTGAATTCCATGATTTTGTCGCTTCTTTATAAATCAACTCCGACTGAATTAAAGCTTTTAATGGTTGATCCGAAGATGGTTGAGCTCATGCCTTTTAATGGGCTGCCGCATCTTTTATGCCCGGTTGTAACCGATGCTAAAAAAGCAGCTATTGCTTTAAATTGGGTAGTAACTGAAATGGAAGAGCGATATCAGCTTTTGGCGAAGATAGCAGCGCGTAATATAGAAAGTTATAATGAAAAAATAAAAGACGGAGAAAAACTTCCGTATATAGTTGTTATTATCGATGAGTTTGCGGACCTTATGAGCGTTGCGCGCGATCAGATTGAAAATGCGATTACTCGTTTAGCCCAGCTTTCCCGCGCAGTAGGTATACATTTAATATTAGCAACACAAAGGCCGTCCGTTGATGTTATTACGGGGGTCATTAAGGCTAATCTTCCGGCAAGAGTTTCTTTTAAGGTGGCCTCAAAGGTGGATTCCCGCACGGTGCTTGATATGAATGGGGCGGATAAGCTTTTGGGAAAAGGAGATATGCTATTCTTACGTCCCGGAGAATCAAAATTAATCCGCATTCAAGGGACTCTTGTTAGCGATAAAGAGATTGAAAGAATAGTTGAATTTATCAAGGCCCAAGGCGAACCGATTTATGATGAGGAGATTCTTAAGGAGCAGCATAAATCAGGAGTTTCTGGAGGCCAAAAAGACGAGCTTTATGATGAGGCAGTCAGGATAATTATTGAAAGCAATCAAGCCTCTGTTTCAATATTGCAAAGGCGTATGCGGCTTGGATACACTCGGGCTGCCCGTATTATTGACTCAATGGAGGAAGAAGGCCTCGTCGGTCCTTTTGAAGGAAGTAAGCCCAGGAAGATCCTTGTAGATAGGCAGGCCTGGCTTGAAAAAAGTTTAGTCCCCGAGAATAAGGAGCAAGGTTAATTTTATGGAAAGCATAGGAGCAAGGCTTAAAAAAATACGTTTGGAAAAAGGTGTCAGCCTTGAAGAAATCCAAAAGAGGACTAAGATCCATCCTAATATATTAAAATCAATAGAAGGAGATTCTCTTAGCGATATTAATCCCGTATATCTTAAAGGTTTTCTAAAGATTTATTGTAATTCTCTGGGGATTGATCCTAAAGATTATATTGTTGATCATAAAGAGGCTCGAACTTATTCAAAAATTGCAAAAGTTGTCAATTCAGAAGATCAAGAACCAAGCCTTAAGAAAAAAGAAACAACTTCTTTTAAGGCGAATCCAATTAACTTGAGTTCTTTCAGGCCTTCTAAAACAGTTAAGAAAGCTATAGTCTTAGGTTTGGTAGTTATTGTTATAGGTTTTGGGTTGATAAAGATAGTAAAGTTTATTTCTTTCAAACATAAAGAGAATTTGGCTAAAAAAGCAATTATTTCTCAATCTTTGAGTAAAGCTCCAGGAAAAGAGCAGAAGCCGACGAAGCCTTCAAAGAAATCAGCTAAACAACAAACTTCAAAATCAAAAGCTTCGACAGTTAATGAACAGAAAGTCCAAGCTAAGGAAACGCCTCGTATTGTTGAAGCCACAACTAAGAAGGAAGTCATCCCTTTAAATAAGGAATCTATGCAAGGCATAAGATTGGGGATAAGGGCATTGGAGAATTGTTGGATTTCTTTAAGGGTTGATGGAAGGGTTGTTTTTCAGCGCGTCCTGGAAAAAGGAAGATTTGAAAGTTGGCAGGCAAAAGATAAGATGGAGCTTTCTTTAGGCAATGCAGGTGTGGTTGAAGTAGAGGTTAACGGCCAGCGGTTCGAAAGTTTGGGCAGAAAAGGCCAGTCGCTAAAGAATATTTTAGTTAATAAAGAAGGATTAAATATAAATAGATGAAAGCTAAAATTGGAATCCTAAGCTTAGGTTGCCCGCGTAATCTTGTTGATTCCGAGGCTATCCTTGGCCGCCTTAATTTTAAAGGGCATTCTATTGTAGATATCAATAAGGCTGATGTAGCATTGATTAATACTTGTGCTTTTGTTGAGGATGCCAAGCGTGAATCTATAGAGGCAATACTTGATTTGGTCCAGCTTAAGAAAGAAGGTAAATTAAAAAAAATAATTGTTTTCGGCTGTCTTGCCCAACGCTATAAGGATGAATTGCGCAGGAAACTTCCGGAAGTGGATGCTTTTATAGGTAAGGTTTCTTTGAATCATGAACAAAACAGATACCCTATTACCCCGGAGCATTTTGTTTATTTGAAGATTTGTGAAGGCTGCGTTAATAATTGCAGTTTTTGTATTATCCCAAAGATAAAAGGAAGATTTACCAGCCTTGATGAGAAATCGATTCTTAGAAAAATAGAGTTATTTGACAATAAAAAGACTTCTGAGATTAATATCGTAGGGCAGGACATCTCAGGATACGGGATAGACATTTTTGGAAGGCCCAGCTTAGCCGGGCTTTTAAAGAAAATTGATAAAAAATTAAAGAATACGCATTGGCTAAGGCTTCTTTATTTAAATCCCGCGCGTATTGATGATGATTTGCTAAAAATTATTAGGGATAACCCTAGGATTTGTAAATATATAGATTTGCCTATTCAGCATATAAATGATAGAATCTTAAAGCTTATGAACAGGCAAGTTACAAAGAAGCAAATTTCTGCTCTTATTGAGAAGATAAGAAAAACAATTCCTGGAGTTTGCTTAAGGACATCGGTTATTACCGGTTTTCCTTCTGAATCCGATAAAGAATTTAAAGAGTTGTCAGATTTTATTTCTGAAACAAGGTTTGAAAGGTTAGGAGCTTTTGTTTATTCCAGAGAGGAAGGGACCAAGGCTTATGATTTTAAGGCTCAGGTTCCTAAGAAAGTTAAGGTAGGGCGTTTTGATAAAATTATGCTTATCCAGCAGGAAGTTTCCAGGGAATTTAACAAAAAGCAATTAGGTAAAGTTATTGAAGTTTTAATTGATGAGAAAGATAAAGATATCTATCTTGGACGAAGTTCTTTTGATGCGCCAGAGGTAGATGGCGTTGTGTATGTTAAATCAAAGAATAAATTAAAGCCAGGTGATTTTGTCAAAGTTAAAATTACCGATACTTTTGAATATGACCTATCAGGAGAGGTGCTAGAATGAATATAGCTAACAAAATAACAATTTCAAGGATTGTCCTTACTTTTGTATTTATGTTCTTTTTGTTCTGCCATGGGCTATGGGCAAAGGTTGCTTCTTTGATTATTTTTCTTTCCGCAGCACTTTCAGATTTCCTGGATGGAATGATTGCCAAGAAAAGAAATATGATAACCGATTTTGGACGTCTTATGGATCCTATTGCGGATAAAATTCTTGTGATAGCAGCATTTGCTGCTTTTGTCCAGATGCAGTTGATTGAAGCTTGGATGTTTGTGATTATAGTTTCCCGCGAAATCCTTATTACATCCTTAAGGCTTTTTGCTTTAAATAAAGGTAAGGTTCTGTCTGCAACGCGTGCGGGAAAACATAAAACTGTTTCTCAGATGCTGGTTATATTTTCTATTTTAGGTTTTATTGTCACCAAAGAAGTGATGTTGACTTATTTTACCTGGAATCCCGACTGGGAGAAAGCATTCCGTGAGGGAATATATCTTCTAATGTTGCTTACAGTAGGACTTACGCTTTATTCAGGCATTTCTTATCTTTGGGATAACCGCAAGATAATCGCAAAGTTATAGAGGCATTCCTTTGAATTTCTACAATATCCTTGTAAAGATATTAAGTTCATTCTTTTTTGTCGGCTACCTGCCTTTAATCCCGGGGACTTTCGGAAGTTTAGCCGGGATTTTGTTGATTTATTGTATCGGCGGGAATACCAGCAATGTTTACTTGCCATTTTTACTATTCCTTATATGTATCGGGTATCTGGTTTGTACTCCGGCAGAAAAATTGATGCAGAAGAAGGACCCAAAGTTTATCGTCATTGATGAAGTTTGCGGTATGCTTATCAGCTTGTTATTTATCCCTTTCCAAACGCAATGGGTAATCGCCGCATTTTTGTTGTTCCGCATCCTTGATACTATAAAGCCTTATCCGGCAGGACAGCTTGAAAGATTAAAGGGAAGCTTAGGTATTATGGGAGATGATATTGTTGCGGGTATTTATACAAATATTATTCTTCAGGTAGTCTTAAGGTTTACTTTAGTTAAAGCTTCATAGACCGGGCCTTGCGAGGTAAGGCTGCTCTTAAAGAGTGTAATCCTGTCTACAAGAAATTCCGCATTAATAGGTTTATTTTCCAAAGCTTTCAAAGCGTTTACTAATTTATCTTTATTTAATGTTGATTTTACCCTGCCGATTGTAATATGGGAGGAGAATTCTCTTTCTTCTTTTGCAATCCCGATTTTTTCAACCCCATCTTCAATAGACCTAACAAGGTCTTTAATCTCTTTATCGCCTTTATTAACACCTACCCAGATTATCCTTGGGAAGTTCGGTTTCGGAAATACTCCAATTGATTTAATATCCATTTTAAAGCAGGTGGTATTTTCTGAGATATTCTTAAGCAGGCGGGAAATTTCTTGAGCTATTCCTTCGTTAATTTCCCCTAAGAATTTTAACGTTAGATGGATGTTGGGCGCTTCAGTCCATTTTACCTGAGCACCGGATGCTTTTAATTCATTTTGCAATCCAACAAGCTCTGATTTTACCCTATCCGGTAAGTCTATGGCGATAAAGCAACGCATAGTAATAATTCCAAGCTTTTTAGTGCAGCTTTTTTCCTGATTTCAGTGCGAGTCCCCTTAAATAAATATTCATTGCAAACAATCTTATTTTTCTTTGCGACTGCAATAAACACTGTACCTTTGGGTTTATCTTGGGTGCCTCCCGAAGGGCCAGCTATACCGGTAATGGCAATTGAAAAATCGGTTTTGGCTAGTTTCATTACTGATTTAGCCATTTTTCTGGCAACTTCTTTTGAAACAGCGCCTTTTTTGAGAATAATAGAGTGATTGATTTCTAAAATTTTTTCTTTTGACTGGTTGCTGTATGTTACAACGCCTAATTTAAAGTATTTTGAGCTTTGTGGCAGTTGGGTAAGAAGGTTTGAGAGAAAGCCGCCTGTACAGGATTCAGCAATAGAAATGGTTTTGCTGCGTTTTAAAAGGGCAATATGTACTTGTCTTACAATGTTTTGCACCATAAAATTATTATATAACTTTCTTATTGTATTGACAAGTCAAGATTTTATGGTATACTAACAATAATTAATCTTCGGGGTCCTGCCAATATTAGGCAGGAGGTGAAATTCCTGACCGGCGGTTAAGCCCGCAAGCCTTAAAAAGGCATGATCTGGTAAAATTCCAGAGCCGATTGTATAGTCTAGATGAGAGAAGGTTAAAAGTAAATTATACCCGGAGAACTATCTTCGGGTTTCTTATTTTTGGAGAGCTTATGTTTAATTCCATATCAGAGATATTAGAAGATCTTAAGCAAGGCAAGATGGTTATTGTGGTAGATGACGAAGACCGCGAGAACGAAGGCGATCTTTTAATGTCCGCAAGTTTTGCCAAGCCTCAGGATATAAATTTCATGGCTAAGTTTGGCAGGGGGCTTATTTGTGTCCCTATGAAAGAAGATCGTTTAAGCCAACTGGAATTTGAGCCTATGTTAAAGAAAGCAGGGGTTGCTAAGGAAGATCCTTTTGCAACTGCCTGGATGATTTCAGCTGATGCGGCTTCCGGTATAACTACCGGCATTTCTGCGTATGATCGTGCGCATACAATTGAAACATTGATTAACCCGCAATCAAAGCCCGAAGATTTAATTCGTCCGGGGCACATCTTTCCTTTAAGAGCTCGTCGTGGCGGAGTATTAGTCAGAGCAGGGCATACTGAAGCTGCGGTTGACCTAATGAGGCTTTGTGGCTTATATGAGGCGGGAGTAATCTGTGAAATTATGAATGATGATGGCTCTATGTCCCGCCTTCCGCAATTAATTGAATTTTCAAAAAAGCATTCGTTAAAGATTTGCACAATTGCTAACTTGATTGAATACCGAAGGCGCTCTGAAAAACTAATTGAACGTTTGACTGAGACAATCCTTCCTACTGAGTTTGGAAAATATAAATTAATTTTATACCGTGATTTGACAAATAATAAAGTTCATAGTGCTTTAGTTATGGGGGAATTAAAAGAGCCTCAAGTCTTAGTGCGGGTGCATTCCGAATGTATGACAGGGGATGTTTTCGGCTCTTTGCGCTGTGATTGCGGAAGGCAATTGAAACAGGCAATGCAATCAATCGATAAAATTAAAAGCGGAGTTGTGCTTTATATGAGCCAGGAAGGCCGTGGAATCGGGCTTGTCGAAAAGATTAAGGCTTACAATTTGCAGGATAAAGGTATGGATACGGTTGAGGCCAATGAAGCATTAGGGCATGCTGCGGATCTTAGGGATTATGGGATAGGCGCGCAGATCCTGGTAGATTTAGGGATCAAAGAAATCCGCCTTCTTACAAATAATCCTCGTAAGATTGTAGGGCTTGAGGGATACGGGTTAAAGGTGGTTGAGCGCGTTCCTCTGGAGGTTGAGCCTAATGCGGCAAATTATAATTATCTTAAAACAAAAAAAGAGAAGTTAGGGCACAATTTGAATATAGAATAATTTTTATTAATGGGAGGGTTGAAGAAATGATAAAGAAGGCTGAAGGTAATTTGATTGCAAAAGGAAAGAAGTTTGCTATTGTCGCATCACGCTTTAATGATTTCATCACTAAGGAGTTGATTTCAGGGTGCACGGATACGTTGCTTAGGCATGGAGCTCAAGATAATGATTTGACTGTAAGTATGGTCCCGGGTGCATTTGAAATTCCTTTGGTCGCCCAGAAATTGGCAAAGTCAAAATCATTTGATGCTATTGTTTGCCTTGGAACAGTTATCCGTGGGGCAACTCCGCATTTTGATTATGTGGCAGCAGAAGTCTCAAAAGGTATCGCTAAAGTTTCTCTTGATACTGGAATTCCTGTGGTATTCGGAGTTATCACCGCAGACACAATTGAACAAGCAATTGAGCGCGCTGGGACAAAAGACGGGAATAAAGGCAAAGACGCTGCTTTATCTGCAATAGAGATGGTAAATTTACTGGAACAGATTAAATAATATGAGAAAACGCACACAAGCCAGAGAATTCGCTTTACAGGTCCTGTATCAAGTGGATATTACAAAAGATAATTATGAAGTTTCTTTAGAAAACTTTTGGGCCTCACATCTTGAGGAGAACATTGAAGAAGAACTAAAACAGTTTGCCGGGGAGCTTGTTAAGGGAGTTGTGGAGAATCTTGTTGAAATTGATAAAAAGATTTTGCAATTCGCGACCAATTGGCGCCTGGAGCGCATGGCAGTTGTTGATAGAAATATCTTAAGAATGAGCTCTTTTGAGCTTTTGTTCCGTGATGATATCCCACCGAAAGTTTCAATAAATGAAGCAGTGGAACTTGCCAAAAAATATTCCGGCCTTGAGGCAGGAAAATTTGTTAACGCTATACTTGATAAAATAAAATTAGAAAAGAATAAGTGAAATTCGCGGACCTGCATTTACATACAGTATATTCAGATGGGACATCTACTCCTGAAGAGCTGGTTTTAGAAAGCGCCAAACGCTCTTTATCTTGTATCGCTGTAGTAGACCACGATACAGTCAAGGGGATAGATGGGACTATCCTTGCAGCAAGCAAAGAGAATATTGAAGTTATCCCGGGGATAGAGTTAAGCGCAGAATACAACGGATTAGAAATCCATATCTTAGGGTATTTTATAGACTATAAAAATGAAGTGCTTATAAATAAACTGGAGGCTCTTCGGCAAAATCGTATTGAGCGTGTTTATAAGATAACCGATAAATTGAAAGAATCAGGTATTAATTTAAATCCAGATTCTGTTTTTGGTATTTCTGGAATGGGTACGGTAGGCAGGATGCATATTGCCCGTGCCATGGTAAAGGAAGGCTTTGTTAATTCTACTTACGAAGCTTTTAAAAAATATATAGGCGATAATTGCCCTGCTTATGTTTTAGGTTTTAAATTCAGCCCATTTGAGGCAATTAATTTAATTAAAGATTTCCAAGGCATACCGGTATTAGCCCATCCTTACATAATAAAGAATGATGATTTAATCTTGGAATTAATAATGAACGGGATTATGGGGCTGGAGATTTATTACCCTGAACATTCCCAATCCATGATAAATTACTATCTTGAATTAGCAAAAAAATATAATTTAGTAGTAACCGGTGGGTCGGATTTTCATGGTGAAGCCAAGCCTGACGTTAAGATTGGCTGCATGAAACTTCCTTATGAATTTGTAGAAAAGATGAAAGAAGCAAGGCAGAAGAATACATGAAAAAAGATCATCAGTATTACATGAATTTGGCTTTAAAATTAGCTCTTAAAGGTAAAGGCAGGACTTCGCCAAATCCCATGGTGGGGGCGGTGGTAGTAAAAGATGGAAAGATTATCGGCAGGGGGTTCCATGCAAGGGCGGGGTTGGCGCATGCGGAGATAGTTGCTTTAGATGAAGCTGGAGAAAAAGCAAAAGGAGCAACTCTTTATGTTACGCTTGAGCCATGTGCGCATTTCGGCAGGACGCCTCCTTGCGTTGACAGGATAATCGCAAGCCAAGTTAAAGAAGTCATCATCGGGATGGTTGATCCAAATCCGGTAAACAATTCAAAGGGCTTAAATATTCTTAAACAGCATCATATTAAAGTAGAGGTAGGTTTTCTTGAGGACAAAATAAAGAAACTAAACGAATCATTCATAAAATATATTACAAAAAGAATGCCGTTGGTTACGGTAAAAATTGCCCAGTCATTGGATGGCAGGATTGCGACTAAAACCGGGGAATCAAAATGGATAACTTCGGACAAGTCGCGTGCATTTGCCCATCGCAGGCGCAAGGATTTTGATGCGATTATGGTTGGTGTAAATACTGTGCTTCGGGATAACCCAAGCCTGGACGCCTGGTTTTCCGATAAGCATCCAATAAAGATTATTATTGATAGCCAATTGAGCACTCCGGAGAACTCTATTATATTTTCAAATAATCGCCAGGTTATCATTGTTACTTTGCCTGCAAAGCCCGGGCAGGAAACAGAAAACAGGAAGATTCTTTCACAGAAAGCAATGATTCTGGAAGTAAAAGAAAAAGACGGGCAGATTAATCTAAAAAGCATGCTTAAAAGATTAGCGCAGTTGGGAATAACAAACATCCTTGTTGAGGGCGGTGGTACGTTAATCGGCTCTTTATTTGATGAACATCTGGTAGATAAGATCATGTTTTTTGTAAGCCCAAAGATTATCGGCGGAAAAGAGGCGATTAGTTCGGTTATGGGAAGCGGTATTTCGCGCATAGATAAGGCGATTAAGCTTAAAGAATTAACCCTTAAGCGTTTAAGTGATGATTTATTGATAGAAGGATATATAAAATAGAATGTTCTCAGGGATTGTTGAAGAATTAGGAGTTGTTAGGAGTATTTCAAAGCGTGGGGCAGTTAATATTATAGAAATAGAGGCGAAAAAAGTTTTGATTGATGTAAAAATTGGAGATAGTATTGCGGTAAATGGCGTGTGCTTGACAGCCGTAAAGCAAAAAGATAATTTGTTGTCATTTGAGGCAATGTCGGAGACTCTAAAGGTTACTAATCTCGGGGTTTTAAGGATAGGAGAAAAGGTAAATCTTGAGCGCAGCCTAAAGATAGGGGATCGTTTATCCGGGCATTTTGTTTATGGCCATGTTGATTGCTCGGGGGTAGTGCGTAAGAAAAATAATCTTAATGGTAATCTATGTTTTGAAATAGCTATCCCTCCTAAATTCTTAGGGTGGGTTATTCCAAAGGGTTCGGTAGCAATTGATGGTATAAGTTTAACGATAGTTGATAGAAAGCCGGGAACTTTAAGGGTTTATATTATTCCTCATACATTAGCGAATACAACGTTAGGTTTTAAAGGAGTTGGTAGCAAGGTTAATATTGAATTTGACATCCTCGCCAAAAACTAGGGGACGGTTCTATTTTTTCTAGAACTCAATTCTTCAAAAAATAGAACCGTCCCCTGTTTTTATTGCCAATAGTTACATTTTTTGTTATACTAAAAAGATAAATTTAAGACGGGGCGTGGCTCAGTTTGGTAGAGCGCAGCGTTCGGGACGCTGAGGCCGACAGTTCAAGTCTGTCCGCCCCGACATAACAAGTTTTTAAAATGAAAAAACAAGTTCATTTGTTTTTTAGTGGGCGGGTGCAAGGGATAGGTTTCCGGTATACCGCAGAGAACTTGGCTAATAAATTGGATGTTACCGGTTGGGTAAAAAACCTTCGTGACGGAAGGGTTGAAGTTTTAGCTCAAGCGGAGGAAGAGGTTTTAAAGGATTTTTTAAATAAGCTAAGCGATTACTTTTCTCGCTACATAAAAGATGTTGAAGTAAGTTGGCAGGATGCTTCCGGAGATTTTAGCGGTTTTGAGGTAGAGTTTTAAAGGAGTTTCGCTTAAAATGCGCTACGGAATCTTTTCCGATGTTCATTCTAATATTGAAGCACTTAATGCTGTAGTTAGTGCTTATGAGAAAGAAGGTATTGATAAATACCTTTGCCTTGGAGATGTAGTTGGTTATGCCTCTTCTCCGAAAGAATGCATTGGTTTGGTAAGCTCTGTTTCAGATGTGGTTATTGCCGGCAATCACGATTGGGCTTGTGTTGATTTATTCTCAGCTAAATATTTTAATTCACTTGCTGCAACTGCCATTAAATGGACAAAAGAACAGCTTGTTGAAGAGAACAAACTGTTTCTTAGGTCTTTGAAATTAAGCTACAAGAATCAGGATTTAGCATTAGTCCACGGTTCGCTTGACAACCCGGGTAATTTTAATTATTTGATTGATAGCAGCACAGCAAAGGAAACATTTGCTCTTATGCAGAATAATATTTGTTTTTTAGGGCATACCCATATTGCAGGAATCTTTATTCAAAACCCATCCGGTAAGATTACTTATCAGCAGGATCAGCGCGTTAAAATTCAAGATAATAATAAGTATATTATAAATGCAGGTAGTGTTGGACAACCAAGAGACGGAAATCCGATGGCAGCATATTGTATTTATGATACACAGGAAAAACAAGTTCAGATTAATAGAATAGAATATGATTGGAGTTTAACAAGAGAGAAAATAATTGCTTCGGGGCTTCCAAGGTTTCTTGGAGACAGGCTTTTAACGGGGAATTAATAAATTTATGTCTGATATTAAGAAGAAAATAGAAGATTTGAGATCGCAGATCCGCCAGCACGATTACAAATATTATGTTTTAAGCCAGCCGGTTATTTCAGATAAAGAATATGATAATCTTATTGTTGAGTTAAAAAAGCTTGAAGATGAATACCCGCAATTTCTAAGCAGTGATTCTCCTACGGTGCGCCTTAGCGCAGGGGTTCTAGAAGGTTTTCAAACTGTAGGCCATAAACAAAAGATGTTTTCCTTGGATAACACTTATTCTTTTGATGAGTTAAAAGAATGGTTTGAAAGGGTGCATAAAGGGCTTAAAGCTCAAGAAAAAGTTGAATATGTGGCTGAGTTGAAGATTGACGGAGTAAGCGCCAATATTACTTACGAGAAAGGCAGGCTTGTAATTGGTGCAACCCGGGGAGATGGCCAAACCGGTGAAGATGTAACTCAGAATATTAAAACTATACGCGCAATACCTTTAATTCTGTTAGGTAAAAATATCCCGGAATTAATTGAAATCCGCGGTGAAGTGTATATGGAAAGAAAGGATTTTGATTCTTTAAACAAAGAAAGAGAAAATGAAGGCGAAGTTTTATTCGCTAATCCCAGGAATGCGGCAAGCGGATCTTTGAAGCTTCTTGATACAAGCATAGTCGCTAAAAGGCGGTTGAGTTTTTTCGCTCATTCTTTGGGAGAATTAAAAGGTGATAAGATTCTTAATCATTGGGATTTTCTTGAGTCTTTGAAAAACTGGGGTGTACGCATAAATCCCGACTCCAAACTTTGTAATAGCCCCGAAGAAGTATTGGATTATTGCAAAAAATGGCAGGAGAAAAGAGATAAGGTTACTTATGAAATAGATGGAGTGGTGATCAAGGTAAATAGCCTTAGGCAGCAGGAGGCATTAGGCTCTACTTTAAAAAGCCCGCGTTGGGCAGTTGCTTATAAATTCCCGGCGCGTCAGGCAACTACAGAAATTCTAAAAATAAATATTAATGTGGGCAGGACCGGGGTTATTACTCCTACTGCAGAATTAAAACCGGTTGAGTGTAGCGGAGTAATTATTAAGCATGCAACACTGCATAATTTTGATGAAATTAAACGTTTAGGCATAAGAGAAGGGGATAGGGTATTAATTGAGCGGGCAGGGGATGTTATCCCAAAAGTTGTTAAGGTTGTGGAATCAAAAGGGAGAAAAGCTTTTTCTATCCCGCATGCGTGCCCGGTTTGTTCCGGTAAAGTAATAAAAGAAAAAGAGGAAGATGTTGCATACCGCTGTATTAATCCATCTTGCCCTGCTCAGCTTGAGCGTGGCCTTTTGCATTTTTCAAGCAGGGATGCTATGGATATAGAGGGGATGGGTGAAGCAGTAGTAGCCCAACTGGTTAATTTAAAACTAATACATAGCTTTGCAGATATCTATAAATTAAGCTATAATGATTTATCAAAGATAGAGTTATTTAAGGAAAAGAAGATTAATAATTTGCTCTCGGCGATTCAAAAAAGTAAACAAAAATCCTTATCGCGTTTAATTTTTGCTTTGGGGATTCGTCACATCGGAGAAAAGGCAGCGCTCGTTTTAGCAGGGCAATTTAGAACAATAGATAATCTGATAGCTGCAAAAAAGGAAGATTTAGAAAAGATATATGAAGTTGGCCCCATTGTGTCAGAATCTATCAAAGAATATTTCTCTCTTGCCTCAACAAAGAAATTGATTGAGGATTTAAGAAAGGAAGGATTAAATTTTAAAGAGGATGCTGGAAGGATAAAAGAGACTGTTTTTACGGGTAAAACTGTAGTTTTTACAGGAGAGCTAAAAGGATTAAGCAGGTCGGCAGCTGAAAATCTGGTACGTTCATGCGGTGGAAATGCCGTTAGCAGCGTTAGTAAAAATACCGATTATGTCGTTGTTGGAGAAAACCCGGGTTCTAAATTTGAAAAAGCAAAAAAACTTAAGGTTAAAGTTATCAATGAAAAAGAATTTCTTGCTTCAACAAGGAGTTAGCCTGATGATAAACAGAATTAACCGAGTTCTCTCGCTGGTTACTGTTTTTTGTTTAGTGTTTACTTTAGTTGGATGCGAAGCCTTTGTGCGGAAATTCACCCGTAAAAAGAAAAGAGATGTTTCGCAAGACCAGATGGTCCTTGCTCCTGAGGAATACAAGGGGCCGGGATTAAGCAAGGAGGCTTTATACCGTCAGTACTTTATGTTCTGGAAGACTTGGCATGAAGAATTAGTTGAGGCGTTATTGCAAAGAAAAAGCCAGAAGAAAGAGCTGGATTGCATTAAGCAGGTCCTAAGGAATCTTGATAATGTCAGGACGGTATTAAATGCAGAAAAACAAAAGAGCCTGGATGTTTATATTAATCGCCTAAAACGGCTAAACCAAGAAATTAAGGATGATTTATATAATAATAATAGCGTAAATAACAGGTATAGCGCTGAGAGGATAAAGCGCGATATCTTAAGAGACTTTTCTTATCCGAAAGTAAAAGATTCATTAGTGGAATACAAATATAATTAATTCAATGATATTAGAATCTGTACATGTGGGAGCGATGGATGTAAATTGTTATATCCTTGCTTCTTCTGAAGGCTCAAAAGCGATAATTATTGATCCGGGTGCTCAAGAACGCAGGATCCAGAAGGTTCTGGATAAACATAAATTAACACCGGCTTTCATTGTGAACACCCACGGCCACTATGATCATATTGGCTGCGATGATAAATTCGGAGTTAAGGTCTATGTGCACAAACTCGACTCAGAGATGTTAAAGAACCCGCAGCTTAATTTCTCCGCTTTCTTCTCGATTCCTTATAGCGTTAATTCTGAAATAGAAGAATTAGAAGAAGGCAGCCTTCTTGAGCTCGATGATTTACAGTTAAAAGTATTGCATATCCCGGGGCACTCAAAAGGAGGTATTGCTTTATTAATGCTAAAGCCCGAAGGAAGTAATATCGTCTTTACAGGGGATAGCCTGTTTCGCCATAGCATAGGAAGGTCGGATTTAAATGGCGGGAATGAAGATTTACTTAAAAAGAATATAAAAGAAAAGTTATTAGCTTTGCCTCCAGAAACCATAGTTTATCCGGGCCACGGAGATTCTACTACAATCAGCGAAGAAATAAATAATAACCCATTTTTTCTCTTATGAAAGAATTAATTGATACATTTCTTGATTATCTGTCTGTTGAGCGGGGGCTTTCTTCCAATACCATCTCTTCTTATCGGCAGGACCTTAACTTTTATTTAGATTACATTGCTCAATTGCGAATCGACGCGCTTTCAAAAATTACAAAGAATGATATTACAAATTTCATGATTAACCAGAAAGATAAAGGTATATCGCCAAATTCTATTGCCAGAAGACTTGCTGCAATTAGGATGTTTCATAGGTTTTTGTCCCGAGAGAGGATTTTAAAGGCAGACCCGACGGATCTTGTTGATACTCCGAAATTGTGGAAAAAAATTCCCGAAACTTTAAGCTTAAACGAAGTTGAGTCTTTGATAAATCAGCCTGATATAAGGCAAACTCAGGGTATAAGGGATAAAGCTATTTTGGAAACTTTGTATGCTACAGGGATGCGGGTATCGGAGGCAGTTAATTTAAGATTGGATAATGTGAATTTGGATGTTGGTTTCTTGCGTTGTATCGGCAAGGGCAATAAGGAAAGAGTTATCCCTTTGGGCAAGAAAGCAGTTTCCTATATCAAAAAATATCTGGATGAATCGCGACCGAAATTATTAAAAAAGAGCCAGTCTGATTATTTATTTATAAGCCGTTTAGGAAAAAATATTTCAAGGCAGTCATTTTGGAAGATGATTAAAAGATATGCGCGTCAGGCTGGGATTAAGAAGACAATGAAGCCTCATATAATGAGGCATTCTTTTGCTACTCATTTGTTGGAACACGGCGCAGATTTACGTTCTGTGCAAGAGATGTTGGGTCACGCGAATATTTCTACAACACAAATTTACACGCATATAAATAAAGAAAGACTAAAGTCGGTGCATAAAATGTTTCATCCCAGGCCTTAGATTTGAGTAAATATAAGTAAGTTTAGTTAATTAAGAGTAAACTTAGGTAAATCATGAAAGAGTATTTAAAAAAACTTCCGCAAGAGATTCAGGGGTTAATTAAATTGGCAGGAGAAGTTGCCTCCAGCAGAAATATGCCGGCTTATTTAGTAGGAGGGTTTGTACGGGATTTAATTTTAGGAGTCCCTAACCTTGATTTGGATATAGTAGTAGAAGGCGATGGAATTTCTTTTGCGCAGGATTTTGGCTGTGCTTTAAGAAAAAAGATTATACGCCATCTGCGTTTTGGTACAGCTACGATTATGTATAGCGATGAACTTAAGATTGATATTGCTACTGCGCGCAAGGAATATTACCCTAAGCCTGCGCATCTTCCGGTAATTGAAGGCAGCAGCCTTAAAGACGATCATTTCAGAAGGGATTTTACAATTAACGCTATGGCAATAGCCATAAATACTGCTTCTTTTGGTAAGCTTATTGATACTTTTGGTGGCGTGGAAGATTTAAGGAATAAAAAGATACGCATATTGCACGATTTAAGCTTTATTGATGATCCGACGCGGATTTTAAGAGCAGTGCGTTTTGAGCAAAGGTATAATTTCAAGATTGAGCCTAAGACATTAAAGCTTTTAAAACAAGCTGTAAACGCTAAAATGCTAGAAAAGGTTGAGCCTCAGAGGACCCGCGATGAACTTGTTCTGGCATTAAAAGAAGAGCGGCCTTTAAAAGAGATTAAGCGGCTTAAGGAAATAGCAGGTTTTGGATTCTTAAGCCCACTTCTTATTTTAAAGAAAAACAATTATGATTTGTTGGTGCAGATTGAGAAAGAAGTAAACTGGTTTAAAAAGAATTATTCTGAGCGCAGGAATCTTGATACTTGGTTAATTTATCTTATCGGTTTAACAGACGCTCTTAATAAAAAAAGCGTTGAAGATATCTGCCGCAGGTTTTCTTTCCGGCGCGGTGAAACAAAAAGATTGCTAAACTATAAAGAAATCAGTCCGAAATCAATTATTAAACTTGCTAAATTAAAGGTTAAGCCATCGTGGATTTTCTCTTTCTTTGAGCCTTTAAGTTATGAGGTTATTATTGCGCTTAAGGCTAAATATAAGAATAAATACATCCAGAAGCACATAAAAGATTTCTTTGAAATTTATAATGGTATGAGTATACTTTGCTGTGGGGAAGATCTAAGGAAAATAGGTATTTTGCCCGGGCCGCATTATCAGAATATTTTCTCAAAGGTTTTAAACGCGAAGCTTAATGGAGAAGTAAAGACAAAGGAAGATGAGCTGTTATTAATTAGAAAATTGTTTAATTAATTGCATAAGGAGTAATACAAATGGGCAGGATTGACAAAGTAGCAGAAGCGATTAAAAAGGAAGTGAGCCTTATTATCCATGATGAGTTAAAAGACCCTCGTCTAGGATTTGTTACAATTACGAATGTTGAGGTAACTAAAGATTTGCGGGTTGCTAAAATCTTCTTTAGTGTTTTGGGTAAAGAAGAGGATCGTAAGAAAACTAAGGCTGCCCTTGATTCCGCATCGGGGTTCATTCGTAAACACGTTACTGAAACGATAAACCTGAAGTTCTCCCCGGAGATTATTTTTAGGGAGGACAGGTCAAGCGAATATAGCTGTAGGATAGAAGAAGTGTTAAATGAAATAAAAGAGATGGAGAAAACAGATGAGCCTAAAAAAAGCCGCAGAAGCAATAAAAAAGTACAGTAAGTTTTTAATTACGGCGCATACAAGTTTGGAGGGAGATGCCTTAGGCTCGGAATTGGCTTTTTATATGTTGCTTAGGAAGTTAGGAAAAGAAGCCTATATTGTCAATGAGGACGGGATTCCTTATGAATATGGATTCCTGCCTCGCAAAGAAATTGTAAGAAAATTTGATAAAGGGGTTTTAAGGTTGGATTTTGATTGTTTTGTAGCTTTGGATTGTTCTGACTTGCGCCGCACCGGAGAGGTCTATAAATTAAATTCAAAGTATGCCCCCGTTATAAATATTGACCACCACATCAGCAATGAAATGTTTGGAGATGTGAACTGGGTTGATCCGCATTCTTCTTCAGCTTCGGAGATGATTTATCGTCTTTACAAATATATGCATATCGCTTTTACTGACGAGTCAGCGCTATTTTTATATGTAGGTATTTTTACCGATACCGGGTCATTCAGATATTCCAACACAACTTCTTTCACCCATAAGGCAGCTTCTGAGCTTTTAAAATTTAAAATTAGCGTTCCTCAGGTGTATAATAATGTTTACGGTAATATCCCTTATCAGGATATTAAAGCGTTAACCAGAATCTTCCCGAATTTAAAACTTGAATCCGCAGGTAAGATTGCTTGGGTCCAGATTGAACGCGCAATGCTTAAAGAAAGCGAGCAGTCTTTTGATATAGCAGACCACGTTTTAAGTTTTGCGCGTGCAATAAGAGGAGTAGAGGTTGTCGTTCTCTTCAGGCATAACTTGGGCGTTAAGGATGAAATTAGAATAAATTTCCGTTCACAAGGCAAGGTTGATGTAAATAAAATTGCCAAGGAATTTGGCGGCGGGGGCCATAAGACAGCTAGCGGAGCAACTGTCCGAGGCGATATTAATCAAGTCAGGAGAAAAGTCTTAAGTAGGATTAAGGAAGAAGTGTCAAAATTATAAAAGGGTCAGGATATTAATAAGGAGGGCAAGGCTATGGATCGGAGAGAAGAGATTAAGAGGCTGGCGGAGTCTTTGTATATTAGAGACGGGCGGAAGAATGATAAGACTTTAGATTATTGGCTTAAGGCAGAAAGAATAGTCCTTCGCCGCCAGAAGATTCTGAAGTATATGATAGTGGCTATACTTTTGATTGGTATCATGTCTTGGTTATTTCAGCAGAAGATATAAGATTTTTCTATTGTTACTTCTAAATATTCTTTTAATGAATCCGCCGTTTTTAAGTTTGAATTTTAGTGTTTCGCTTTCGGCGCTGAAAATTTTTGCCGTGCGCTGCGATTTACCGCGTCGCTTCGGCTTAGCATTCTCTTGGGAGCCGTCCTTCGCTCCTCGTAAATCTTTGCGCACTAATCTTAATAGCTGTGCCAAAAATTTTCTAATGCGCCTCCAGCAAAACACTAAAATTCATATTCGCTCGAATAAACAACAGATTCATTAAAAATAGTAAAGATATTAGCGGCTGACTTGGCTTGATTCTCGCAGCATGTAGTTTGTGCGAGCGGCCATGGTTCACCCGCTATAAACTCCAGTGAGAGCGAGCGCAAACTCCAAGCGAGTCCCGCCACGGTGGGGCGGGACGAGCGGTGCTGCGAGAACAAGACAAGGCAGACGCGACAAGTATAATTTATTATGAAAGTAATCTGTGGGTTAAATAAGATTAAGAAATTCCCCAAGCCGGTAGTTTGCCTTGGGGTTTTTGATGGGATGCATCTTGGCCACATTAGGATTTTAAAAGATGCTGTTAAGACTGCCCGGAGAATAAATGGGACAAGCATCGTTGTAACCTTCTGTCCGCATCCGCAGAAAAAAGAAAGTTTGTATTCATTAGAGCATAGGCTTAGGTTGATTGCAGAGCAGGGAGTTCAAGTCTGCATTGTTATAAATTTCACAGAAAGTTTTGCTAAAACCCTTGCTTATGATTTTGTTAAAGAAATCGTACATGATAAAATTGGCGCAAATTTTGTTTATGTCGGAAAGAATTTTCGTTTCGGTAAGCATGCCGCAGGCAGTGTTAATTTCTTAAGAAAATTATCCTCCGAATTCAATTTTAAATTGAAATCTTTTGGAGTGCTTAATAGCGACGGAAAGCCAATCAGTAGTACTTTGATACGTAATTTAAATAAGTCTGGAAAATTAAGTTACGCGGAAAGAGTCTTAGGCCGTCCTGTAAGCGTCCTTGGAACTGTTGTCCATGGAAATTCTATTGCAAGAAAATTGGGATACTCAACCGCAAACATTAATCCGCATCATGAAGTAATCCCCCCGACGGGTGTTTATGCAGTTGAGGCGATTTTAGAGAAAGAGAGATTAAGAGGAATCTGCAATATTGGCGTTCGCCCTACCTTTAGGAAGCCAGGGCCTATAGATGATAGCGCAAAGCATATTGAAGTGCATGTTTTTAATTTTCACAGGAATATTTATGGAAAATATATTGAGATTCAGTTTTTTAAGAAGATAAGAGAAGAGGTAAAATTCAAAAACTCCTCTTTATTAATTAAACAAATTAAAAAAGACATTAATAAAGTCAAAAGCCTGTTTCATCTCCCCAAGAAACACCACAATATATAGCCATCCTTCATAGTAAAAGCCACTAGTAGTTGTATTTATTAAATTTAGGAAAATATTTTTCTTGACAATATATGCCTTTTTGTCTATACTTTTGTTACAAAGTGGCACAGAGTGGAGCAAAGTGGAAAGGATAGAAAATGTTCTATGGTGAGTATTCACATAGCATAGACCGTAAAGGCCGCATTATATTGCCTGCTAAATTCCGCGACGTGGCAAAAAGCCATTTCATTGAAAAGTTTTTTGTTACTCGCGGTTTAGATACTTGTCTTTTTGTTTTCTCTGAAGAAGAGTGGCGTTCGCAAGAAAATAAATTTAAGGCTATTTCTTTTACCAAACAGCAAGCCCGTACATTTAACCGTCTGTATTTCTCCGGAGCTCAGGAAGTTACTTTTGATTCGCAAGGGAGAATGCTTATACCGCAATATTTAAAAGATTATGCTGCGATAAAAAAGGATGTGGTTATTGTAGGTGTTTCAAACAGGATTGAAATTTGGTCTAAAGACAAATGGCAGGAATTCTACGGGAATTCTCGGCAGTCCTTTGAAGAGATCGCTGAAAAATTAATGGATGAAAAAACAGCATAAGGTTTTTAGAAAGTGGATCAAAAATTTCATATTCCAGTTATGTTAAACGAAGTCTTAAATTATCTTAATTTAAGTCCGGGGAAGGTTGTCGTGGATGCGACTATCGGAACTGGCGGGCATTCCAAGGCAATCTTAGAAAAGATTCTTCCCGGAGGCAGGCTGATTGGTATTGACCGCGATGAAGAGTCTTTAGCTATTTCTAAGGAAAGGCTTAAGGACTATGCGGATGCTTGCACTTTCTTGCACGGAAATTTTGCCGATCTTGATACACTCTTAGAAGGAGTGAATATTAAGCAGGTTGATGCCATATTATTTGATTTAGGGATTTCTTCGTATCAATTGGATTCTCCAGAGAGAGGTTTTAGTTTTCAGAAAGAGGGGCCATTAGATATGCGGCTTGACCGCTCAAGTTATATTTCAGCTTATGATTTAGTAAATAATCTTAATGAAGATGAAATCTCGGATATGCTTTGGACTTTTGGCCAAGAGAGGTGGCATAATCGTATCGCACATTTATTGGTTGAGGAAAGGCAAAAGCATCCGATTGCCACGACTCAAGAATTGGCTAGTTTGGTAGTTAAAGCAATACCATATAGGTATAAGCATAAGCATTATAGAATTCATCCGGCAACAAGGACTTTTCAGGCAGTGCGTATCGCGGTTAACAGGGAATTGGAGATCTTAGAAGCCTCGGTAAATAAGGGGGTTGCAATTCTCGGGAAACAAGGTAGAATATGTGTTATTTCTTTCCATTCTTTGGAGGACCGCGCGATTAAGCATGCTTTTCGTAAGATTGCAGGCGAAGGAACCATTAATATTATAACTCCAAAACCCCTGACTCCTTTGGTGTCAGAAATAATGGAAAACCCAAAAAGCCGCAGTAGTAAGCTGAGGGTTGCAGAAAGAATAGAATAATATGAGACTATCCAAATTCCTATCTTTAGTAGCATTCATTACAGGATTTTCCCTTCTTTACGTCTATCAGCAAACCGAAATTTTCCAACTTGCCTATTCCGGCCAGAAACGAGAGACCCAGATGCAGGAATTACTTGATAAGAACAGTATCTTAAGATACAATATCAATAAGAATGCGTCTTTAGTCTATATCGGTAATAAAATATCGGGTAGCAGTGATTTTCAGATGCCTGATAATTACCGGCTTGTTAGGCTTGAGTCTACAAAAGGCAGGTTAAGGTTGCAAAATGATTCAGGCAACCAGACAGTATTATCCCGTCTTTTTGGTATTAAGAGGCAGGCCGAAGCAAATACGATCAACCCTTAAAATTTTCTAACCACATAAATTAGGTGTATATAAATAATTCTCGCCGTAGATCTCAGGCGGTGTTTTTATTCTTTTTTATTTTTTTTATACTTTGCATAGCCCGCTTGTTTTATGTCCAGTTCTTCCGTTCAGAATTCCTCGCCGATATCGCTAATAAGCAACATAACCTTTTTGTAGAGCTTGAGCCTGTTAGAGGCACAATCTTTGACAGCAATTTTAAACCTCAGGCGCAAAATCTTTCCGTTGATTCTCTTTATGCCTCTCCTAATGAATGTAAGGAAAAAGATAAAGAAATAATTGTACGCCAACTCTCTAATATACTGAATCTTAATCCCGGTTTTTTAAAAGAACGCTTGAGCCGGAAGAAGTCTTTTGTTTGGTTAGCCCGTAAAATCACTCCTGAACAGTCAAGCGCGATAAAGAAATTAAATTTAAAGGGTTTGGGTTTCTTAAGGGAAAGCAAACGCTCTTATCCAAATGGTTATCTTGCCAGCCAGATAATTGGCTTTGCGGGAATTGATAATAATGGCCTCGAGGGTGTTGAGCTTTGCTACGATAAATATCTAAAGGGAGAGGCTGGATGGGCGATATTCTTAAGGGATGCCCGTCAGAAAAGGCTTGATATCTGGCAGAAGATGGTTTTGCCGAAAGATGGGGATCATTTGGTTTTGACTATTGATGAGGTTATCCAGTATATCGCGGAAAGAGAGCTCGATAAGGCTTATAAAACTTATCATGCCAAGGGCGCAAGTATAATTGTTATGGACCCGTATACCGGAGCGATACTTGCTTTGGCAAGCCGTCCGACATTTGATCTTAATAATCATTCTAATGTAAGTAAAGATCAGATACGAAACCGGGCTATCTGTGATATGTTTGAACCGGGTTCTGTTTTTAAAATTGTTACTGCATCCGCTGCTATTGAAGAAAAAAAAGTAAATGAGCAGGACAGGTTCTTTTGTGAAAACGGTGTTTATCGTGTAGGGCCTCATCTCTTACATGATCACAAAGCTCACGGTTGGCTTACATTTCGTGAAGTAGTTGAGCAATCTAGTAATATTGGCACAACGAAAGTTGCACAAATATTAGGCCCTGAGATTGTAAGCAGGTATGTAAAACGTTTTGGTTTTGGCTCCAAGCTTGGAATTGACCTGCCGGGAGAAATTTCCGGCGTGGCTAAGGAACCGCGCCAATGGTCCAAGATTTCTATTGCTTCAATTCCTATCGGGCAAGAGGTAGGTGTCACGGCTTTGCAATTGACAAGCGCTATTTCTGTAATTGCAAACGGGGGCAAACTTATGAAGCCGTATATTATTCGTGAAGTCCGCTCCAAAGATGGAGAAGTGCTTGGAAAGAATTCTCCGGTTTTAATCCGTCAGGTAATTTCTGCTGACACTGCGGCAAGAGTAAAAAAAATGCTTACTGGTGTAGTTGAAGAAGGAACAGGTAAGCTGGCAAAGATGGAGGGTTTTAGTGCAGCAGGAAAGACTGGGACTGCCCAGAAATTAGAGCCAAATGGCACTTATTCTCATAGTAAATTTGTTGCTTCGTTTATCGGTTTCGCCCCGGCAGAAGACCCGATGTTGGCTATTGTGGTTTGTGTTGATGAGCCGCATCCGGTTTATTTCGGCGGTGTAGTTGCCGCCCCGGTATTTAGAAATGTGTCAAGCGATGCGATAAGGTATCTTAAAACTAATCCGGCACAAAATCAATCAGTTGTACTAAATGAAAATAACCAAGTTAATTAAAACAGTTGATGGTTTAAAATTGGAATCTAAGCTTGCGGATTTTAATATCCGTGGCATTGCTTGTAATTCTAAATTGGTTAACGATGATTTTATTTTTGTGGCAATAAAGGGCAATAGTGTTGATGGGAATAAATATATTTCCGAAGCAGTCGGAAGGGGAGCAAGGGTAGTTATTTATGATTCCTCAGATACTAAGATTGGTTTGTTAAAAGGCAGCGCTATTTTTATAAAGGTAAAAGACGCGCGTATAACTTTGGCAAAGTTAATATCAGTTTTCTACGGGAATCCTTCGAAAAAGTTAAAAGTTGTGGGGATTACCGGAACTAACGGTAAAACTACCATTTCGTATTTAATTGAGGCAATAGCAAAAGAAAAATCAGCTGTGATCGGTACGGTTAATTACCGTTTTAACAAGAAAGTGTTTACTTCTAATAATACAACTCCCGGGCCTGTTGAGTTGCAGTCTTTGTTTAGCCAAATGCTAAAGAATAAAATAAAATATGTTGCCATGGAAGTTTCTTCTCATGCTTTGGATCAAAACAGGACAGAGGGGGTAAGTTTTCATTCGGCAATTTTTACAAATCTTACTCAGGACCATCTTGATTATCATAAGACATTAGGCAGGTATTTTTTGGCTAAGGCGAAACTCTTTAAAAACTTAGCCGGTAATTCTTTTGCTGTAATTAATAATGATGATTTGTTTGGGGAAAAACTTAAAAAGCTGGTTAAAACTAAAATAATAACTTATGGTATAAAGAATAAGTCAGATGTGATGGCTAAAGATATAATTTTTAATGTTGGATATACGCAGTTTACCCTAGTGTTAGAATTAAAAGAAACAAGGTTTAATGTCAGGCTTATTGGTAAACATAATATTTATAATGTATTAGCTGCTATTGCCTGGGCAAAAAAAACCGGCTTTAGTTTGAATGTTATCAAGAAAGCAATAGAGAATTTTAGCCTTGTCCCCGGAAGATTAGAGAGGGTACCTTTTAAGGGAGATTTTTCTGTTTTTGTTGATTATGCGCATACGGAAGATGCTTTAAAGAACATCCTTGAATCTTTAAGGAATTTAGCAAAGAAAAGAATCATTGTAGTTTTCGGATGCGGGGGGGACCGCGATAAGACAAAGCGTCCGAAGATGGGCCGTGTCGTAACTGAACTTGCGGATTATGCGATTATTACGAGTGATAACCCACGTTCAGAGGATCCTTTGGTGATAATTAATGATATTAAAAGAGGGATAACAAGAGATAATTATAGTGTTATTCCCGAAAGGCTTCAGGCAATTAAAAAATCACTATCGTTGGCAAAACAGGGGGACATTGTTTTGGTTGCCGGTAAAGGCCATGAAAATTACCAGATTATTAAAGGCAATAAATTTCATTTTGATGACCGTGAAGTTGTTAGGAGATGTTTAAAAGGAAATTAGATAATGATTGAAGTAAGTGAATTATTAAAAGCAACTCAAGGAAAGTTAATCTGTGGGGATGCCAGCGGCAGGGTTAAGGGTATTTCTATTGATTCAAGGTCTATTAATCCATATGAGGCTTTTTGCGCTATAAAGGGGAATAATTTTGATGGGCATGATTTTATTAATAATGTAATCAAAAATGGATGCAAGTGCGTTATTGCAGAATCATTTCCAAAGCCGCTTAATAAAGATAAATCCTCGTTAACCCTTATCAAAGTGGAAAATACCACAAAAGCATTAGGGGATATTGCGCGTTTTAGGCGCGAGAAGTTCAATATACCGGTTATTGCGGTTACCGGATCAAACGGAAAGACTACAACTAAAGAAATGGTTGCCTGTGTGTTGTCTAAAAAATACAAAGTGCTAAAAAATGAGGGGACAAAGAATAACCATATCGGGCTGCCTTTAACTTTGATTAATCTGGATGAAACGCACAGCGCAGCTGTTTTGGAAATCGGGACTAATCATCCGGGTGAGGTAAAGTATCTTGTTGATATTGCAAAGCCAAATATCGGCATTGTGACGAACATTGGGCTTTCACATCTTGAGTATTTCTGTGATTTAGAAGGGGTTTATAAAGAAAAGTCTGTTTTAATAAACAACCTTAAAACTCCGGGTATTGGGATATTGAATGCGGATGATGTTTTGCTTAAGAAAAGAGCGTTTGGGAAAAAAACAGGAAGTGTTGTATTTGGTTTTGGTTTAGTGAATGAAAGCGATTATTTTGCCACTTGCGTGAAATCCTCTGGAGTAAAACAGCGGTTCTTGGTTCAAGGAAAATATTGGTTTACAATCAATACTTTAGGGCGTTATAATATTTACAACGCTTTAGCTGCAATTTCTTGCGGGCGTATCCTTGGGCTTAGCTATAGGCAGATAGTTTTAGCCTTGGCTAAATTCAAATTTCCATATAGCAGGCTGAATTTTCTTGAAATAAACAGCGTTAGATTTATTGATGATACTTATAATTCTAATCCTGTTTCATTGAAGCAGGCGTTAAACGCTTTGTCTGATTTTGAAGCCAGAGGAAGAAAGATTTTTGTAATGGGGGATATGCTTGAATTAGGCAGCCGAACGGAAGAATTTCACCGTCAGGCGGGCATTAACGCTGCCGGGATTTGCAACGCGTTTATTGCAGTAGGAAAATACTCAAGATTGGCAGCTTCGGCAGCTATCCAGGAAGGATTTAGTATCAAGAATGTTTTTACTTGTGATAATTCTGTCCAAGCCAAAGAAATTTTATTCAGCAGGCTTTCCCCTAGAAGTGAAGATATTGTTTTGGTAAAAGGTTCTCGTTCAATGAGAATGGAAGAAGTTTTTAATAAATAAGGTTTTGTAGTGCTATTAATATAAATGCTCTATCTGCTGCTTTATCCCCTACACGATATATTTTCTGCTTTAAACATATTCCGTTATCTTACGTTTCGTTCTGCAATGGCGGTATTAACTAGTTTTGTTGTCAGCCTTATCTTAGGGCCGTTTGTTATAAAAAAACTAAAAGAACTTAAGGTCGGAGAGAAAATTAACAAAGGCGATAGTGAGAAGCTGGATAAGATTCATTCTCATAAACAAGACACGCCTACGATGGGTGGAGTTTTAATAGTTGCCGCGATTTTATTCTCAACTTTACTCTGGGCGGATATTACCAATAAATATGTAATTGTTGCGCTCTTTAGTATGGTTTGGTTGGCCGTAACCGGCTTTATGGATGATTATCTTAAGCAGACAAAAAAGAAACCAAAAGGGCTTACCCCTGCAGCAAAATTCACAAGCCAGATTGTTTTGGGGCTTATTCTAGGGGTAATTCTTCTTCTTGATTCGCAGATGAATATTAAAATTGATGTTCCTTTTTTAAAGAACAGTTATTTGGATTTAGATGGTTTGTATATTTTATTTGTTATCCTGGTTATTTCTGGAAGTTCAAACGCCGTAAATCTTACTGACGGGCTTGATGGCTTGGCTATCGGTATAGTGGTAATGGTGGCTCTTGCTTTCGGAGCTATAAGTTATGTTTCGGGAAATATTAAATTCAGCGATTATTTATTGATTCCGTATATTAAAGGAAGCGGAGAATTGATGGTTTTTTGTGCCAGCATTTTTGGGGCGGGTTTAGGGTTCCTGTGGTTTAATTGTTATCCTGCTTCGGTTTTTATGGGAGACGTAGGTTCTCTTGCTTTAGGAGGAGCCTTGGGAACGGTAGCGTTATTGATTAAAAAAGAAATACTTCTTGTAATCGTCGGGGGGATATTTGTTATAGAAGCTTTATCCGTAATTTTGCAGGTAGCATCATTCAGGCTTTTTAAGAAGCGAATTTTTAAGATAGCCCCTTTGCATCATCATTTTCAATTTTTGAATTGGCCCGAGAATAAAATAATCGTGAGGTTTTGGATTATTGCTGGGCTTCTGGCTTTATTTACAATAGTAACATTAAAAATTAGATAGGTTCTTAATGCGAAACACTGATTGTTTTAAAGGTAAAAAAATTGCCGTAATCGGGTTAGCCCGTTCAGGGCTTTTTGCTGCAAACCTGCTTTGTGATCTAGGTGCTCAGGTTTGGGTGACTGATAAAAGCAGCTCCGATGCTACCAAAGAATTCGCTTCCAAAATAAAATCTCCGCAAATTAGGGTTGAATTAGGTAAGCACACTCCAGAGTTTATCCAAGGCAAGGATTTGGTGGTTATTTCTCCCGGGGTCACAAATGAAGCCCTTCCGGTGGTTTGGGCGAGGCAGCAAAAGATTCCGGTCATTAGCGAGATAGAGCTAGGTTGGATTCTCTGTCCTGCGGAAATTATCGCGGTCACCGGTTCAAGCGGTAAAACCACAGTAACAACTTTGATAGGAAAAATCCTGGAAGCAAGCGGGAAAAAAGTTTTTGTTTGCGGGAATATCGGAAATCCGTTTTGCTCGGAAGTTCATTTGATGGAGAAAGATGGCTATGTCGTTCTTGAAGTCAGTTCTTTTCAATTAGTGAATATAGAAAAGTTTAAACCCAAGGTTGCTCTTATTTTAAATTTTACCCGCAATCATTTAGACTGGCATAAAGATATGCAGGAATACCTTGATGCAAAAAAACGCATATTTATGAATCAGGATAATTCTGATTACCTTGTATTAAACCAGCAGGACTCTTTATTAAGGGGCTTGGCAAAAGAGGCAAAAGGGAAAATTGTTTATTTTGAAGAATCCGAGGGGCTTAATCCTAATCAGGCTGCAGTCTGTGCCGTAGGTTCATTGTTGGGGGTAGATAAAAAAATAATATTAAAAGTTCTTGGGGATTTTAAAGGCATTGAACACCGCATGGAATTCGTTGCTAATATAAACGGCGTTAATTTTATTAATGATTCAAAAGCGACAACCGCAGATAGCACGCTTTGGGCATTGAAAAATATTAATAATCCGATTGTCCTTATAGCAGGGGGGAAAGATAAGGGCGTTGATTATAGCCTTATTCTAAACGAAGCAAGGCACAAGGTAAGAGAGGCGGTTTTAATTGGCGAGGCAAGGGGCGTAATAGCTAAAGCATTAAAAGGAGCCATTAATATAGATGAGGCTTTGACTTTTGAAGAGGCAGTAAAGAAAGCATTCTTAAAAGCAAAGCCGGGGGATAGTGTATTACTTTCTCCGATGTGTTCAAGTTTTGATATGTTCAGCAACTATGAAGAAAGAGGTAGGGTTTTTAAAAAGCTAGTGTTGGAATTAGAAGGAAAACTTTAATATGCCGCGCAATGTCAGGATAAATTTATTTACAGTCTCAATAATCCTTATGTGTATTGGGATAGTAATGATTTATAGCGCATCCAGTATCTATGCTGCGGAGAGATACAAAGACAGCTTCTTTTTTATCAAGAGGCATATCAGTTTTCTTTTAATTGGGGCTTTGCTTATGTTTCTGGCAATGAGTTTTGATTACAGGTCTTTAAGAAAGTACGCGAAGCCTTTTCTGTTGGTTTCAATATTCCTCTTGCTTATAGTATTGATACCGGGGATTGGAAGAGAGGTATCAGGTGCGCGTAGGTGGTTTAGGTTTAAGTTCTTAAGTTTTCAGCCTTCAGAAGCAGCGATACTTGCGGTTATTATTTATACCGCTGATTTCATCAGCCGTAAAGGAAACGAGATAAAGGTATTTTGGAAAGGTTTTTTCCCTCCGGTCTCGGTTTTTGGCCTGGTGGCAATACTAATCTTAGCGCAACCGGATTTAGGGACTACTGTTTCATTAGCTTTAGTCGTGTTCCTTATGCTTTATATTGCAGGGACGCGCTTTAGCTACCTTTTATCTATATTTCTTGCAAGTATCCCGGTACTCTATCTTTTAATATTTAGTGTTGCGTACAGAAGGGCAAGGATTTTGGCATTTTTAAATCCTTGGCTTGATCCGAAAGGAAGTGGCTTCCAAATTATCCAGTCGCAGATTGCTTTAGGTTCAGGAGGCATCTTTGGCGTAGGCCTTGGGCATTCAAAACAAAAATTATTTTATCTTCCTGCGGCGCATACGGATTTTATTTTTTCTATTATTGGAGAAGAACTTGGGTTGATAGGCACCTTGGGAGTTATTGCCCTGTTTATTATTTTTATCCAGCAGGGATTGAAGATAATGAAGAACGCGACGGATAAATTCGGGTATTTTCTTGCGTTAGGGTTAATTTTGATGATTTCTTTTAAGGCAGTAATAAATATCGGAGTTTCATGTGGAGTATTGCCTACTAAAGGCCTTCCTCTGCCATTTATAAGTTATGGAGGATCATCTTTTATTTTTGATATGATTAGTGTTGGATTGCTTGTAAACATCGGTAGGAGTGGAGAGTACCCGTAAAAGAGGTTATTAATAGTTATGAAAGTTTTAGCAGTTTCCGGATCAAGCGGAGGGCACATATTCCCGGCCATAAGCTTTCTTGAAGCACTATCCGATAAGAAAGAGGGAATTGAAACGCTTTTAGTGTTGCCGGAAAGAAGCAAGAAGATTCAGGTGCTAACTAGCTGTAGGATAAAATATATTGCTACATCTGTTTTGCGCCCAAGTTTTGAATTAAAGAATTTAGCCGCTCTTTTCCAAATCGGTAAGTCTTTTTTCCAGAGCTTATTTATACTAATTGAATTTCAGCCTCAAGTGGTAATTGGGTTCGGGACAATTGATTCTATCCCGATTTTATTCTTTGCCTGGCTTTTTAGGATAAATACCATTATTCATGAACAAAATGTGGCATTAGGTAAAGCTAATAAAGTTTTGTCAAAGATTGTTGACAAAGTGGCTGTTTCTTTTGCGGCGAGCAAAGATTGTTTAAAAGATAATCAAAGAATAGTTTTTACCGGGAATCCCATCAGGCGGCAGCTGGAAAAAGTTGATAAGTTTAAGGCTTTAAATTCATTTGGTTTTTTAAATAATAAGTTTACTATATTGGTGATGGGAGGAAGCCAGGGTAGCCATCGGATTAATGAAGCCTTTATTGATGCTTTGGGAACTTTAAAGGATAAGGATAGGCTGCAAATTATCCATCTTACCGGAAGCAAGGATTTTGAGTTTGCGAAAAAAAGATACAAAGATCTAAATATTGTTGCGAAGGTTTTTGATTTTTTTGAGTCAATGGAGAATGCGTATTGTGCTTCAGATCTGGCAATCTGCCGGGCAGGGGCAACTACGGTTACGGAATTAATGTACTTTAGGCTCCCGGCAATCTTTATCCCATATCCTCATGCTTATGGGCATCAATTGACGAATGCTTTAGAATTAGAAAAGAAGGGATGCAGCCTTATTTTAGAAGAGGAGAATTTAAATAACGGCAGGCTTAAAGAGGCTATTGAATTATTATTGGCTTCGCCTCAGAAAATAAATGATATGAGGCAGGCTTATGATAGCTTATCTGTTGGTAATGCAGCTTTACTTCTGGCTGATGAAGTTGTCTCTTTGGTAAAATCTTAGAAAATGAGAAAAATTATTCTTACTTTATTGGTTAGTTTAACTCTTTTCAGTTACGCATTTGCTTTGCATACTGATAAATGGAATGAACTAAAGAGCGACCATTTCATTATTTATTATAAGCATGCCCCGGAGAGTTTTATAAAAGAGATTTCTGATAAGTCAGAAAGATTTTATAATGAAATTGCAAATGAGCTTGGTTTTAACCGTTTTGATTTCTGGCTTTGGGATAACCGTGCTAAGATTTATATTTATGATGACGCGGCAGACTATCAAAAAACAACAGGGCAGCCTAAATGGTCGGGTGGTGCTGCTATCCCGAAGGAGAAGACAATCTATTCTTTCCTGTACGCGCAAGGCTTTTCAGAAACAGTGTTACCTCATGAAATGGGGCATATAATATTCAGGGAGTTTGTTGGTTTTGACAATTACGCGATACCTATCTGGCTTGATGAGGGGGTTGCCAGCCATCAGCAGAAGGAAAAATTTTCAATGGCTGATAGAGTAACAAAAGAAGCTATAGAAAATAATTCTTTTATGGATCTTAGGGAATTAACGGGGTTTAACCCCCAGTTGAGCCGGGAGAACAATAAGATTGGAACTTTTTATCTTGAAGCATTTAGTGTCGTAAGCTTTTTGATTAATGAATTTGGCAGGGACAAATTTGTTCTGTTCTGCCAGAATTTAAGAGACAAAAAGAATTTTAACATAGCTTTATCTTCAAGCTATCCTTTTGAAGATATAAAACAGTTAAACGAAGCTTGGGTTAAATATCTAAGGGGAAAATGAAAAAACATTACCATTTTATCGGCATCGGCGGGATCGGCATGAGCGGGATTGCGCAGTTATTCTTAAAGAATGGCGTTAAGGTTAGCGGTTCTGATTTAAAAGAGAGCCATTCTACAAATGAACTTAAAGCTAAGGGAGCTGAGATTTTTATCGGGCATGATGCGCAAAATATAAATGGCGCAAGCTTGGTAATCTATTCTTCAGCAATAAAAGACAACAATCCGGAGATTATCTTAGCGAAAAAACAAGGCATCCCTTTAATAAAAAGGGCAGAGGCTTTGGCCCAGCTGATGAGCGAAAAGTCTGTTGTCGCGGTTTCCGGCAGCCATGGCAAGACTACGACTACATCTTTAATCTCTTATCTATTAATAGAAGCCGGATTAAACCCCACGGTTGCCGTAGGAGGAATCCTTAGAAATATCGGGACAAACGCATTTTTTGGCAATGGCAAATTTTTTGTCGCAGAAGCTGATGAATCGGATGGTTCGTTTTTATATTATCGGCCGAAATATTCAATTGTAACCAATATCGACCGCGAACACCTTGATTATTACACTGATTTTGAGAGTGAATTAAAGGCCTTTAGGAAATTTATAGACCAAACAGATAAAACAGGATGTGTATTCTATTGCAAAGATGATGATAATTTAAACAATCTGCTAAAGGGCTACAAACATAAAAAAATTTCATTTGGTTTAAAAGAGAATGCTGAGGTTTATGCGAAGAGCATTATTTTTGAAGGCTTAAGCTCGGAGTTTGACTGTTTTCATAAGGAAAAGTTTGTAGGTAAATTTTCCCTTTCTTTGGGAGGACGCCACAATATTTCTAATGCCCTTTCAGTCATTGCATTGGGTTTAGAGTTAGGATTGGATTTAAAGTTTATCAAGAAGGCATTGAAAGATTATAAAGGCTCCGGCCGCAGAGCGGAAATCAAATATAAAGATAATGATTACCTTGTTATAGACGATTACGCGCATCATCCTACAGAAATAAAAGCAACGCTTTCGGCATTAAAAAACCTGCAGAAAAATAGAGTTATCACGGTATTCCAGCCGCATCGTTACAGCAGGACAAAGTTGTTATTGGAAGAGTTTAAAAAGGCTTTTGATATGGCTGATTATTTAATCCTTACGGATATTTACGCAGCGAGCGAAGAGCCGATTGAAGGGGTTACCGGTGAGATCTTAGCGGAGTTGATAAAGAAGAATTTAAATGGTAAGACCGTTTGTTTCTTGCCAAAGAATAAAATAGTTGAACATATCTTAAGCATAATAAAGCCCGGAGACCTGGTGGCTACATTAGGGGCAGGGGACATTACTAAATTAAGCGATGAATTGGCCCAGAAAATTAAAAGCTAAAATTTGCATTGCTGAACCTCTTAAAGACAAGACTACCTTTAAAATTGGCGGGCTTGCGCAATTTTTTGTAAGCCCAAAAGATTTAAACGATTTAAAGCTGTTGGTTTCTATCTCAAAGAAAGAAAAAATCCCGGTCCATGTAATTGGCTCGGGAAGCAATCTATTGGTCAGCGACGGATTAATAAAATCAATTGTTATTAAGTTAGACAGCCCTTTTTTTAAGAAAATTCATTTTTCCGGGAATCATGTTGAATTAGGAAGCGGCGTATTATTGAATCAGGCAATCTTAGCGTCACTTAATAAAGGTTTGTCCGGGTTTGAATTCTTTACAGGAATACCCGGGACTTTAGGAGGGGCCTTGGCTATGAATGCCGGGGCATGGGGGAAAAATATTGGAGATTTAGTGGAAAATGTCCGCGTAATGGATTATAATGGAAAGATAAGGCTGTTAAAAAAAGAAAATATTATATTTGGTTATCGTTCGTCAAGCCTGGCAGAGTATATTATTTTGGATTCTTTGATTAAGCTTTCAAAAACAACTAAAAAAGAAATTAGCAGGAAGCTTTTGGAATTCCGCAGGCAGCGTAGCATAACGCAGGATGCCTCCCGTCCAAATGCCGGATGTATTTTCAGAAATCCTGCTAATGATTCAGCCGGCAGATTAATAGATGCGTGCGGATTAAAGGGCAGGATGGTTGGTGGGGCATGTGTTTCAAAGAAGCACGCCAATTTTATTTTAAATCAGAAGAATGCCACGGCAAATGATGTTTTAGGGTTAATGGAAA
Organism: Candidatus Omnitrophota bacterium; assembly: GCA_028715415.1. Lineage (NCBI taxonomy): Bacteria > Pseudomonadati > Candidatus Omnitrophota > Candidatus Omnitrophota bacterium. The sequence goes on from JAQURX010000007.1 coordinate 61,709, forward strand.
TAATCAATTCACGCGTAAAAAGAAAATTTAATATAAACTTAAAACCAGAGATAAAAATATGGAGATAAAAGAAATTAAAGATTCAAAACAATTCGGACGAATCGGCGTTTTGATGGGTGGGGCTTCCAGCGAAAGAGAGATTTCACTTAAATCAGGAAAAGCCGTATTCGAAGCTTTAAAGCAAGCTGGCTTTGATGCAATTTCTATCGATATAAAATCAGATGACCATAATGAAAATGCTATCCTATTAAAATATCTTAAGCTTGATTGTGCTTTTTTGGCTTTGCATGGTCGCTTCGGAGAGGATGGTCAGATTCAGCATATCCTTGATAAAATTAAATTGCGTTATACCGGTTCAGGAGCGTTGGCGAGTAAAATAGCCATGGACAAAGTTTCTTCTCATGAAGTATTTCGCAGAGCTTCTTTATTGGCTCCAGATTATTGCGTACTGGAAAAGAAATCCTGGCAGCTAAACTTAAATAAGTGCAAGAAATTAGGTTTACCATTAGTGATAAAGCCCGCAGCCCAGGGTTCCAGTATTGGTTTATCAATTATTGATGATTGGGATGATTTAAATAAGGCTTTGGAAATAGCTTTTCAATTTGATGAGAGAGTAATTGCAGAAGAGTACATAAAGGGGAGAGAATTAACTGTAGGAATATTGGGAGAGTCTGCATTGCCGGTTATTGAAATCATTCCTAAGAACAAGTTTTTTGATTTTGAAGCTAAGTATCAGGTAGGTTTGACGGAATACAAGATTCCGGCTGAATTAGAGCCTGATGTAGCCGGTAAAGTAAAAACAGCGGCGCTTCGTGCGCATAAACTTCTGGGTTGTTTTGGATGCTCTAGGGTTGACCTGATGTTAAACTCTGAAAATATTCCTTTTGTGTTGGAGGTTAATACTATCCCCGGGATGACAGCGACAAGCCTTTTACCGAAAGCCGCGAAAATAACCGGATTGGAATTCAATGAATTATGTTTTGAGCTGATTAAACTGGCATATGAGAAAAAATAAAAACAAATCTTCGCAGGGGACTGGTTTTAAGAAAGCCCGAGCCATGGCTTTAAAAGTTCTTGGGGCGGCGTTATTAATTCTTCTTGCTTTATCTTTTATAATAGGATATATTTGGAAGTCATTTATTGTTTCCGATTATTTTAAAATTAAAGATATTGTTACGCGAGATGCTGATACCACGATGGACCTTTCTTATTTAAAAGGAAAGAATATTTTTGATATAGATATTTCTTACCATGCGCAGCATATCCTGAGGTCTTGTCCAAGCTGCAGCGATGTAAAATTAATCCGGGTTTTTCCTAATCGTTTATTTGTAGATTTTCAGAGGAGAAGGCCTCTGGCAATCGTAAAATTAAACAAAGATTTTGTGATTGATGAAAACGGAGTTATTTTTTATTCGCTAAATCAGCAATCTTCTAATGAAGACCTGCCTCAACTATTCGGGCTTGAAAAAAAGCTTTCTGCTTCTATGGTTGGTAAACGCAGCAGTGTAAGAGAGCTTTGGCTGGCTTTAAATATCATTAAAGAGATGAGCAGGAATAATGTTTTAAAAGATTATAAAATCAAAAAGATTGATGTTTCAAACCCGGCTAACACTTCAATCTTTATCAGGCTTTCGCCTAAGATCCCAGATTATCCTGATGTAAAAGTTGTCCTTGTTAATGATATCCTTGAGGTTAAAATCGGAGCAGATAATATTAAAGATAAACTGGTTATCCTCGCAGGGGTATTTCTTGAGGGAAAACAGGATTTAGCCGGTATGAGTTATGTAGATTTAAGATTCAAGAAACCGGTAATTAAATTAAATAATGATAAATAATAATTATATTTGTGCACTGGACATTGGCTCAAGCAAGATTGCCGCAAGCGTCGCCTTGTTCAATAAAAAGCGCCTGACAAATGTATTCTTTGATTACGCACCGATTAGAGGCGTGAAGGAAGGCGCTATTGTTGATGCTATAGAACTTGTCGGAGTAATCACCAAGTTATTAAAGAGCCTTAAAGCAAAATCAGGGATAAATATAAAATCTTTATATGCGAATATTTCCGGGCTCGATATTGATACAAAACATAGCCGGGCAATCATTCCTCTTGTTGAGCGCGGGAATAAAGTTATAACGGTTTCGGATATCCAAAGAGTAATTGAGCAGGCGAGAATCTTGGGCTCTAACCTTGAGGAAGAGATAATCCATGAAGTTCCCTCCGGTTACACGATAGATTCAAAGAGCAATATTGCAAATCCCCTCGGTTTATACAGCCATAAACTGGAAGTTGATCTTTATCTTGTTTACGGGAAACTTTCTTCCATCCAGAGTTTGAGCCGGGTCATTTCGCAGTCAGGCTATGATATGAAAGATTTATTCTTCTCGGGGCTTGCAACAAGCAAAGTTGTTTTTAATGAAGGCCTTAAGGAAGGAACGCATATTTTTTGCGATATAGGTTCCGATATTACCGAAATTTTAATATTTAATGACGGTGTTCTCCGGGATATGGAGATTTTGAATATCGGAGGCGATTATTTTACAAAACAAATTTCCGACGTGTTAAAGATCCCGGTTGAGTTGGCGGAAGAGATAAAAAGATCATATGGAGTAATTGGAGATGCGGAGCGTATAGGGGAAGAGAAAGAGATTCTTGTAAAAAAGAGCAATCTTTATAAGCCTATTAAACAAAAACTTGTTTCGCAAATAATTACATCTTCTGCGCAGCTTATTTGTTCAAGCATAAAAGAATCCATAGAAAAAAGGATTCCCGCTTTTGAAGTCAGGGATTTTACTGTGGTAGGCCGAACTATTCTTTTGGAAGGTTTCATTGAAACCATGGAGACAATTCTTTCTATGCCTGTTAAGATGGGCAGGGTTAGTAATTCGGAGATTGCGCCTTTTGTCCAGGAAAATGATTCTTTATCTGGGCAAAAATACTTAACTTATCTTACTTGTTTGGGTATGATTTGCAAATCCCTCGAAAAAGGCCCTTTAGGAGTCTTACCTATTCAACAGCCAGCCAAAAACCTCTTTGTAAAAACCTTAAACAGGTTCAAAGAGGCTTACCAGGAGTATTTCTAATTAAAATTTGCGTTACTAGTTTTTTGTCATTCCCGCGAATGCGGGAATCTACGCTATATAGTGGATCCCTGCTTCCGCAGGGATGACAGTGTTACAATCTAGCTCCAAGTAAACGGTCTTTGCCTATTATTTTAACACTATCCATTGACCCATAGGTTTTATCGTGTATAATACTATTCCTGAAGTATGGTTAAAGATAATTTAAAGAAGATTAGAGAACGTATTTTTTCGGTTTGCGCTAAAATTAAGCGTAATCCCGAAACGATAACCATAGTTGCTGTTTCTAAGGGTAGAACTCTTGAGCAAATCAAGGAAGCCATTGCCGCAGGCCTATATAATATAGGAGAGAATAGGGTTCAGGAAGCGCTAACCAAATCCAACGAACAGCGAGCCAAATGGCATATGGTTGGCCATCTTCAGACCAATAAGGTTAAAGAAGCTGTAAAGATCTTTGATTTGATTCATTCGGTGGATAGCTTGCGTCTGGCAGAGGAAATTGATAAACAGGCAAAAGCATTAGATAAGATTCAGGACATACTAATTGAAGTAAAAACTTCTCCTGAAGCAACGAAATTTGGTTTTAATCCGGATGAAGTTTCCGGAGCGGTTAAACAAATTTCTGCTTTAATGAATGTGCGGGTATTAGGTTTGATGACTATAGCTCCCGCAGTTGATAACCCAGAAGAAGCCCGTCCTTATTTCCGTCAATTGCGGGAATTAAGGGATTCAATTAATTCTTTGCAGCTTGAAACTTGCAGTTTGAAACTTCTTTCTATGGGGATGACTGATGATTTTGAGGTTGCGATAGAAGAAGGCTCTGATATGGTGCGATTAGGAAAAGCGATATTTGAAGGTTAAAGAAAGATGAAAACAAAAATTGGAATTATTGGTTTTGGGAATATGGGTTCTGCGATTGCCCAACAACTAAAGAATGATTATGAGATTCAGTGTTTTGATAAAGATTTTAACAAGACCAAGGATTTACTGGGGATAAAAGTATCTCAAAGCGTAAAAGATCTTGTAAATGGAGTTAATGTAATAATTATTGCGGTAAAGCCACAGGATTTTAGCGGGATCTTAGAAGAAATAAAGAAATTTATTTCATTAGACAAATTAATTATTTCTATCGCCGCAGGGATAAGCACTTCTTATATTGGGGAATATCTTGGTATGGCAAGGGTAATCAGGGTAATGCCGAATATGCCAGCTAAAATTGGCTCTGGAATGACTTGTTTGTCAAAAGGTAGCTTTGCTACGCAGGAAGATATTGATTTTGCTGAGAATTTATTTGATTATTTGGGCGAGACTCTCCAAATAGGCGAGGAGTTGATGAATGCTGCAACCGCTGTATCGGGAAGCGGGCCTGGGTTTCTTTGTGATTTAATTGACGGAAAGACTTTGGAAGAAATGAAAGATTTTGCCGAAAATAGTTTTGTACCTAGCCTAACCGCTTCTGCTATTAGTCTTGGTTTTACTCCTGAGCAAGCTAAAATATTAGCTAGCGTAACTAGTGAAGGAACGATTAAAATTATCGAAGATACACATGCCTCTCCTAAGGAAATTGAAAAACAAGTTACATCGAAAAATGGAACTACAGAAGCAGGGTTAAAAGAATTAAAACACGATTTTAAAAACTTAGACGCAGCAGCCAAAGCTGCAGCTAAACGTGCTGAAGAGCTATCCAAAGGGTAGTTTAATTTTGATACTTTTCACTTGAAATTTGAAACCTGAAACTTGAAACAAGCATTTCTAAGGAGACTATTATGGGAAAAATAGGAATTATCGGTGGAAGTGGCCTTTATAAGATTGAAGGCGTAAAAAACGTTAAAGAAGTTGCCGTTACAACTCCTTATGGCAAGCCGTCCGATAAATTTATTACAGGTAGCCTTGAAGGTAAAGATGTTGTGTTTTTGCCGCGCCATGGCGTAGGGCATAAATTGTCTCCCAGCGAAATAAATTACCGTGCCAATATTTTTGGGATGAAGAAGCTGGGTGTTGAAAGGATTATTTCAGTTACAGCCTGCGGGAGTTTAAGAGAGGATTTTAAGCCGTTAGATTTTGTTATCCCTGATCAATTTGTGGATCGCACAAATCAGGCGCGTCCCATGACTTTTTTTGAGAAAGGAATTGTAGCTCACATCGCCTTTGCAGAACCAACTTGTATTGAGACAGCGGCAATTGTAAATAAGGCTGCAGTTAATTTAGAATTTAATGTGCATTTGGGAGCAACATATCTTAACATGGAAGGCCCCGCATTTTCCACGCGTGCAGAATCAAATCTGTATAGAAAATGGGGTATGGATATTATTGGTATGACAAATATGTGTGAGGCAAAACTTGCAAGAGAAGCGGAAATCTGTTATGTTACTTTGGCTGCAATTACAGACTATGACTGTTGGTATAAATGTGAAGAAACTGTTACTTTAGATATGATTATCGCTAATCTTTTGAAAAACGTAGATAATTCCAAGAAAATAATCAAGAGAATTGTTAAAGATATGCCTGAAGAAAGGACTTGTCCGTGTTGCAGTGCATTAAAAGATGCAATTTGTACGGATAGAAAGCTTATTCCGGAGAAAGTAAAAAAGGATTTAAGAATTATTATTGGGAAGTATGTGAGATAAAAATGGACTACAAAGATACTTTAAATTTACCTAAAACTGATTTTCCGATGAAAGCGGATCTTCCTAAACGCGAGCCGCTTTTATTAAAGGAATGGTACGATCAGGATCTTTATAGAAAGATTATCGATAAGTCTACAGGCAAGCCAAAATACGTTTTGCATGATGGGCCGCCTTATGCAAATGGCGACATCCATATTGGGCATGCTTTAAATAAAACTCTGAAAGATATTATCATAAAATATAAAACAATGCAGGGGTTTGATTCTCCATATGTTCCGGGATGGGATTGCCACGGGCTTCCTATTGAACATCAGCTATTTAAAGAACTAAAAATCAGCAAATATCAGATTTCACAGGTTGAATTTAGAAAGAAAGCCTATGATTATGCCTTGAAATATGTCGCAAATCAAAAAGAGCAATTTAAGCGTTTAGGTGTTTTCGGCGATTGGGAGAATCCCTATTTGACTTTAAGCCGTGATTATGAAGAGGCGATAGTTACTTCTTTTAATGAATTGTTTAAGAAGGGCTACATTAAGCGTGGGCTTAAGCCTGTTAACTGGTGCTTTAAGTGTGAAACTGCGCTTGCTGAAGCAGAGGTGGAATATGAAAATCATACCTCGCCATCTATATTTGTAAAATTCAAATTAGAGGAATCAAAAGATTTTTCCTCTGATAGCTACTTGCTTATCTGGACGACTACGCCTTGGACGCTGATTGCTAATGTTGCGGTAGCAGTGCATCCTGATTTCATGTATTCTTATATTAAGACAGATAAGGGAAATTTAATTGTTGCAAGCGAGCTTTTAAGTAATGTGCTGGGAAAAGCAGGAATTGAAAATTACGAATTAATAAAAGAATTATTAGGAAAAGACTTGGAAGGTTTATCTTATCAACATCCTTTTGGATTAAGAAAAGGAAAAGTAGTTTTAGCTCCTTATGTCTCAAGAGAAGAGGGAAGCGGGTTGGTGCATACGGCTCCGGGACACGGCGCAGAGGATTATCTTACAGGCATAAAATATAAGTTGGAAATTGTAATGCCGGTTGACTCGCGCGGTAAATTTGATCAAAGCGCTGGAGAGTTCGCAGGCCTGAATGTTTATGATGCTAATAAATTAATTTTAGAAAAATTACTTAGTTTAAATGCACTTCTTTGGTCGGGCTCTATTCAGCATTCCTATCCTCATTGCTGGCGCTGCAAGAATCCGATTATATTCCGTGCCACAAAACAGTGGTTCTTGATAATTGACCACAATGATTTAAGGAAAAAACTTACCCAGGCAATAGACAAAGATGTGACTTGGATACCATCTGCTGGTCGAGAAAGAATTTCTGCGATGGTGGGCTTAAGGCCGGATTGGTGTTTGTCACGCCAGCGCTATTGGGGGGTGCCTGTCCCGGCATTGGTTTGTGAAGAATGCAAAGAAGAATTTTTTGATGCAAGCGTAATAGAGAAGTTTGCAAAATTCTGCCAGGCAGAGGGCTCTGATTCCTGGTTTATAAAAGATGTTAAAGAATTTCTTCCGCAGGATTTAGTTTGCCCGGTTTGTAAAAAAGGAAAAACTTTTTCTAAGGGCGCGGATATTTTGGATGTTTGGTTTGATTCGGGAGTCAGCAGCCAGGCAGTATTAAAAAAGAGGCCTGAATTAGGAGGAAGCCCTGCCGCATTATACCTTGAAGGCTCTGATCAGCATAGAGGATGGTTCCAGTCTTCATTAATTCCTTCAATGTGCATTGATAACCACCCGCCGTTTAAAAATGTATTAACTCATGGTTTTGTGGTAGACGGAATGGGTAGGAAAATGTCAAAGTCTTTGGGCAATGTAATTTCTCCTTTTGATATCATCAAAGATTATGGAGCAGATATCTTGAGGATTTGGGTAGCTTCAAGCGATTATAATGAGGATATCCGTATCTCTAAAGAAATACTCACCCGGCTTTCAGAAGCTTATAGAAAAATCAGGAATACCGCGAAATTTATCTTAAGTAACCTTTATGATTTTAATCCTGAGGTTGATAAAGTAAAATTAGAAGAATTAAGAAAAATAGACAAATGGATATTATTTGGTGCAGAGCGTTTGGTTTTAGAGAAAGTAAACAAGGCTTATGATAATTTTGAGTTTTATAAGGCATTTCAGGCAATATATGAATTCTGCAATATAGAATTATCCACTTTTTACTTGGATATGGTTAAGGGAAGGCTTTATACGTATGCTGCTAAATCCATTGAAAGAAGGGCTTCCCAAACTGCTATGCATGAAGTGCTTAATGTTTTGGTTAGGGTTATGGCTCCGATCTTAGTCTTTACTGCGGATGAAATCTGGAAGAGCATGCCTAAAGAGGAAAAATTAAAAATAATTTCTAGCGTCCATCTTTTGGATTGGCCGTTTGGAAAATCAGAGAGCAGCTTATATGGCAAGGGAAAAGATGCTTTTGAAGAATTAACTCCGATTATTTCATTGGTTTCCGATGTTACCGAGAAATTAGAAGAGAAACGTTCTCAGGGCTTAATCGGAAGTTCTTTTGATGCAAGAATAATTCTGTTGACAAAAGACCAAAACCGTTATAAATATTTATACGGCTTAAAAGATGACTTATTGGAGATTTTTAAGGTTTCCGAAGTGGTAGTTGAGAAAAAAGAAGAGTTGGAAGCCTCTTTAATAGGTAAATCATTCCCAGATGTCGGAATTGTTGTAGAAAAAGCTCTTGGAGAAAAATGTGCCCGCTGCTGGAATTACAAAGATTCAGTAGGTAAGCTTAAAGAGCATCCTTTGATTTGCGAGAGTTGCTTTAAGGCTTTAGCGAGAGGAGTATAAATTGAGAAAGAAATTCAATAAGAAAGAACTTGCGGAGTTTAAGAAGCTGATTATAAAAAGGAAAGAAGAGGCATTGGATGATATCCAACATATATCCGATGACACTTTAAAAAAATCGCAGAAAGAAGCATCCGGAGATATATCCGGATATACATATCATATGGCTGATGTTGCTACAGATTCTTATGATAGAGAGTTTTCTCTCGGGATAGCTTCAAACGAAAGAAAAATGATTTACGAGCTTGACGATGCTTTAAAAAGAATTGAAGATGGTACATTCGGGATTTGTGAAGACTGCAAGTCTGCGATTGCCAAAACAAGGCTAAAAGCAGTCATTACTGCCCGCCTTTGCGTTAAGTGTAAGGAAAAAAGGGAGAAAAAGTAATTTTTTCTTTCCGATGATTCAAATCATCGTAATATCCGTCCTTTTTTTAGACCAACTCACAAAATTTCTTGTTGTTAAAAATCTTGCCTTGGGTAGTTCTATCCCCATAATCAACGGGATTTTCCATCTAAGCCTTGTCCATAATAAGGGAGCCGCCTTTGGAATCTTAAAGAATCAGGTTCCGTTTTTAATCGCCACTTCTTTATTTACCATTATTTTATTTTATTTCGCCTTAAAGGATAATAAGCATAAAATATTTTACTGTGTATCTTTAAGCCTTGTTTTGGCGGGTGCTCTTGGTAATCTCATTGACAGGGTGCGTGTCGGATATGTCATAGATTTCCTTGATTTTCGCATCTGGCCTGTATTTAATATCGCTGACAGCGCGATAACTATCGGAGCTGTAATGTTGGGGTGGTCTATATTAACGGAGAAAGAAAAGTAGTTCCAAGTTTCAAGTTGCAAGTTTCAGGTTTCAAGCATTTAATCTTGAACCTTGAAACTTGAAACTTGAATCTTGAAACGGAGTTTAGTATGTTTCCAGAAATTTGTACAATAGGCCCGTTTACTTTATATTCTTTCGGCTTGATGCTTGTGCTTGCTTTTTTAGTAAGTGCATCTTTGGCAAGCATTGAGGCAAAAAGAGAGAAGATCGACCCGGATGTAATATTCAATGTTTGTTTTGTAGGGTTTATTTTCGGAGTTTTGGGAAGCCGCATTTTCTATGTAATTGCTAATTTCAAGTTTTATCTAAATAATCCCCTTGAAATATTTATGCTTAACCATGGCGGGATGGCCTGGTTTGGCGGTTTAATTTTAGGTTCATTTGCCTCGGTTATCTACATAAAGAAGAAAAAACTTTCTTTGCTTAAAATTTTAGATTTGATTGCTCCGTTTATTGCGCTTGCTCAGGCTATCGGCAGGATAGGGTGCTTATTAAATGGCTGTTGTTATGGCAAGGTAGGCTTTGGCTTTGGAATTTATTTTAAAGTACACGACGCAGTCCTTATCCCTACTCAGCTATATTCTTCTCTGGCGTTGCTTCTAATTTATTTTATCCTAAGGTTTCTGCAGAATAAACCACACAAGACAGGGTTAATATTCTTTGTATACCTTTTATTATATTCTGTAAAACGGTTCTCTATTGAATTCTTGCGTGATGATAACGCAAGAATTATTTCTGGGCTTACGTTGTTTCAATTATTAAGCATTGCGGTTTTTTGCATTGCGATTGCAGGGATTATAATAAAATGGAAGAATACTCGATAAAAGTTTTACCGGAAGATTCAATAAGAAGGCTTGATTTATTTATTGCTGATTTTTCCCAGAAGAATAAGCTTGGGTTTTCGCGGGAGGCTATCAAGAAACTGATTTCCGGGGGAGCTGTTAGCTTGAATGGTTCCAATCAATTAAAGCCTCACCATAAGATTAAAGACGGGGATTTAATTAAGATTACTATTGTTGATAAGAAAGAATCTTCGTTGGATGGGGAAAACATACCCCTTGATATAATTTATGAAGATGAAGATTTGGCGATAATAAATAAACAATGCGGGCTTGTAGTGCATCCTGCACCGGGTAATTACGAACATACTATGGTTAATGCACTTTTACATCATTTTAAGAATCTATCAAGCGTTGATATTAAGCGCCCCGGAATTGTGCATAGGCTTGATAAAGATACTTCCGGATTAATTGTGATTGCCAAGAATAATAACGCGCATTTAGCTTTAGTGTCTCAATTTGCCGAACACAGTATTAAGCGTAAATATGTTGCACTAGTAAAAGGGAAAATGGAGTTTGATGAAGGCGTAATTGAACTTCCCATCGGAAGGCATCCTTTTAAGCGAAAAAGCATGGCTGTTGTTTTTAGGGATGATGCAAGAGAGGCAAAAACATTTTATAGGACTATTAAGCGAAGCGAGGTTTTTAGCCTTTTAGAGTTAGAGCCGTTTACCGGCAGGACCCATCAATTAAGAGTGCATCTTTCTCATCTGGGACACCCGATTTTAGGGGATACAAAATACGGAAAAAATAATAAGTTTGAACGGCTTGCTCTTCACGCAAGATATTTAGGATTTATCCATCCTTCTACAGGAAAATTTGTAGAATTTTCAACTGCAATACCAGAAGAATTCAATAAGATCTCCAAAGACTTAACTCCCAAAAATAAATCTTGATTTTTACGTAACTTTTGATATAGTAAGGGTTAAAGAAAATTATTCTACTTATTTGATAAAGTATCAATTTACCCGTCGAAAACGGGGTCATCGGGAGGATAAATGAATAAAAAAGCTGGTGCTCCAGTAATTATCTTAATCGTATTAATAATTATTTCATTAGCTTTGGCTGGCGGCGGTTTTTATTATTATTCGCTTGAGAAGAAAAAAAGTACCGATCTTGAAGAGAAGTTAGAAGAAGTACAAACAAGGCAGAGGATTACTGAAACGAAGCTTAAGGATTCAGAAAAGCTTATTTCTGATTTAAAATCAAAATTAGATGAATCTTCCAAGAAAGTCGAGGCGTTAACCGGAGACCTTGAAAAAGAAAAGGCTGCGGGAGAAGAAGCGTTGGCTAAGCTTGAGCAGATAAAAGCCGACTTGGATCAGCAAAAGTCTTTGCGAGCTGATTTAGAGAAGAAATTTGAAGAATCTCAGGATGACGCAAAGAAGATGCAAGATCAATTAAAAACCATTGAATCTCAGAAGGCAGATTTAGAATTAAAAGTTAAAGACTTAGAATCAAAATCGCAGGTAGAGCTTGGTAAAATTGTTGTTAACCCTGAGCCGCCCGCTCCTACAAAAGGGAAGGCGAAAAAAGAAAAAGCTCCTAAAAAAGAGAAAGCTCCAAAGGCAGAAAAAGCAAAGCCAGCCCCTGCTAAGGAGAAAACAAAAGAAACAGTTTCCGATAAACAGGGTTTGACAGGAAATATTTTAGTTGTAAATAAGGATTATAATTTTGCCGTTGTTAGCCTTGGGACAAAAGATGGCATTGAAGTAGGGCAGGTATTTTCAATTTATCGCGGTAATAAATATTTAGGCGATGTAAAAGTTGAGAAGGTGCACGAGACAATGGCTGCAGCTGGTTTTATGTCCGACGATCTTAAGAATAAGGTTGGCGAAGGCGATAAGGCTGTACAGAAGCTTAAATGAGTTTTTTTGTTGTAAAGCCGCTTTCACGTATCAAGGGAATTGTTGATTTACCCGGTGATAAATCAATAGCCCACCGCGCGATTATCTTAAGCGCAATTGCAAAAGGCAAAACGCTCGTAAAGAATTTCCCTCTTAATAAAGATTGCCTAAGCACTATAGAAGCTATTCGTAAATTAGGCGTTAGAATTATAAAAAAAGAAAAAGATTTTGTTGTTTCAGGAAAAGGGCTTTCGGGGTTAACTAAACCTAAAAGCCCTATTTTTATTGAAGAGTCTGGGACTACTTTTAGGCTCTTCTTAGGCCTTCTTGCCGGCCAATCGTTCCAAACTACTCTTATAGCAGGTAAATCGCTTTCTAATCGTCCGATGCTGCGTGTCAATGCCCCGTTAAGATTGATGGGGGCTAAAATTTGCGCTAACGAAAAGAAGCAAGCAGGTAAGCCCGAAGATTATCCTCCGATTGTAATTAATGGTGGGAAACTTAAACCAATTGAATACAGCCTCCCAGTTGCCTCTGCGCAGGTAAAGTCAGCGCTACTTTTGGCTGCGCTATATGCAAAAGGTGAAACTAAGATTATTGAACCGGTTAATACGAGGGATCATACTGAACGCATGCTTAAGATGTTTAAGGCAGATATTGAAACTCAAGGCAGCGTAATATCTTTAAAAGGCGGAAGAGAATTAGAGTCTCCGAATGAAGTCTTTTGTCCCGGAGACATATCTTCTGCAAGTTTTTTTATTGTTGCATCCATAGTCCTTCCTGATTCTGAAATATTAATAAAAAATGTTTGTTTAAATCCTTCGCGCCTTGGAGTTATCAATGTATTAAAAAGAATGGGTGTGGATATTGAAATTAATGAATTAAGAGGCGAGGAATTTGAACCTATAGGTGATTTATTGGCAAAAAGCAGCAATCTAAAAAGCACTATTATCAAGAAAGAGGAAATTCCTACCTTGATAGATGAACTTCCTGTTTTGATGGTTGCAGCTTCGTTTGCAAAAGGAAAAAGTGTTTTTGAAGGAGTTGAAGAGCTGCGTGTTAAAGAAACTGACCGGATACAATCAATGTGTGATGGCCTTAAAAAGATGGGTGTTGATATCTTCGTTGTAAAATCTGCAAGTAGAGAAGATGTAGTTATAAATGGTGGAAATAAACTTAAGGGCAATGAAGTAAGAAGTTTTGGCGACCATCGCACTGCGATGAGTTTGATTATTGCTGGGCTTGCAGCAGATGGAGAAACCCGCATAGATGATGTTTCTTGTATTGATAAATCCTTCCCTGATTTCTTAAAAATTCTAAAGAATATAACTAAGTAAAAAAAGGTTCCGCGTCTGCCTTGTCTTCTGTTTTCTCGGGGACGCTTATTTTGCCCCTGCGAGGCAAAATTTCGCTCCCCTGCGGTGCCTCGCTCTGCCTACTTTCTATTTAGCTGGGCATCCGTGCCCGCTCGGCATCCTCGGAGGCCCCGATAAAACAAAAGCCAAGCCATCCGCTGAAACAGATTATCTATAGCTTTATGGTTTTTGCGGACGGCACATTAGAAGATTTTTGGCACAGCTACTAACACTAGTGCGCAAGGATTTACGAGGAGCGGAGGACAGCTACAAGAGAACGCTAAGCCGTAGCGACGAAGTAAACCGCAGCGCACGGCAAAAATCTTCAGTGCCGGAAGCGAAAACCATAAAGCAAAAGTATAAAGAGCGGTGCTGCGAGAAACAGCCCAGCGAGGGCGCACTTGCCAATCCGATATGGCAAGGTGCAAGACAAGGCAGACGCGGAACTACTATTTTTTAAGTAAGTTTTTATTTGACATAGGGTTTAATCTCTGGTAGAATCCTTAAAATACAGGTAAACTGAATTTATCTGCCTTTCATTAAGGAGCGTGCATGGCACAATTCCCCGATATACTCAAAAAATCAATTAATTATATTCTTGGTTTATTCTCCAATGATATGGGTATTGATTTAGGTACAGCTTCCACCCTTGTATTTGTAAAAGGGGAGGGTGTGGTTTTATGCGAGCCTTCCGTTGTAGCGATTGAGCGCGGGACTACGCATGTATTGGCTGTAGGAGAAGAAGCAAAGCGCATGTTGGGCCGCACACCGGGAAATATTATCGCAATCCGCCCAATGAAAGATGGTGTTATTGCTGATTTTGAAATAACCGAAGCGATGTTAAGATATTTTATCAAGAAGGTCCATCATCGCCGTGTTTTAGTAAGGCCAAGAATTGTTATTGCCATCCCATCAGGGATTACGGAAGTTGAGAAACGCGCGGTAAAAGATTCTGCTGAGCGCGCAGGTGCCAGAGAAGTATTTTTAGTTGAGGAGCCTATTGCAGCGGCAATAGGTGTGGGCCTACCCATTCAGGACCCAATCGGTAATATGATTATTGATATCGGAGGAGGCACAACCGAAATAGCAGTAATTTCTTTAGCAGGTATAGTTTTTTCGAAATCCATTCCCATTGGTGGCGATGAGATGGATGAAGCAATCATTGAATATTTAAAGAAAACTTATAATCTTATGGTTGGTGAGCGCACAGCCGAAGATATTAAAATAAAGATTGGCTCAGCCTATCCTTTGGAAGAAGAATTAATTATTGAAGTAAAAGGCAGGGATTTAATTGCCGGGCTTCCTAAAACAGTTACGATAACTTCTGAAGAAATAAGGGAAGCTCTTCAGGAACCAGTCCGTGCAATATTAGAATCTGCAAAGATTTCACTTGAAAGGACCCCTCCGGAATTAGCTTCGGATTTAATTGAGCACGGCATTGTTATGGCTGGCGGCGGTTCATTGTTAAGAGGGATAGATAAATTGATTTCCGAAGAAACAGGCCTGCCAGTGCATATTTCAGATGATCCATTAACCGCGGTTGCTAATGGCACAGGAATAGTCTTAAATGAGATAAACTATCTTAAGAAAGTCACTGTTCCTATTAAAACCGAGATGCGTACTTAGTCTTACAAAGTGTGTTTAAGCTTAAAAAGAAACCTCTTATAATTCTCGCCGTTATCGTTTTCCTCCTTGTAGTTATCCTTAAGTCTACATCAGCAATCAGAGTACCGGTTTCAGATGGCATGTCTTTTCCTTTTAATATTTTTACCCTGATTGGCAGGGAGGTTAAAGGGGTCATTTTTTACCACCGCAATTTCATACAAAATGAAATCTTGAATAAAGAAGCAGATTTATTAAAGCAGAAATTAAGTTCATTGGATGAGGTTAGCGCGGAAAATAAGCGTTTAAAGAATCTGCTTTCTTTAAAACAAAATTCCACTTATAAGGTCATTGCTTCTAAAGTAATTGCAAGGTCAGCTGACAATTGGTCATCAACGCTTATCATAAATAAAGGATCGGATAGCGGTATAAGGCCGGGTATGCCTGTAATTTCATATTTGGGTTTGGTCGGAAAGATTTTGGAAACAACGAAATTCACAAGTAAGGTATTGTTGATAAGCGACCCGAATATGGGAGTCTCAGGTGTAATCCAGCGCTCGCGTCAGGAAGGTTTAGTTTGCGGGACTCTCGGGAGCAACCTCATCATGAAATATATTCCGGAAGAGTCCGATATAAATATTAATGATACTGTTGTCACTTCCGGATTAAGCCAGACCTATCCAAAGAGTTTACTTATCGGCACGGTTGTTGATGCCGGTAAGGAATTTTCCGGGTTAAGCAGTTATGCGATAATTAAACCGGTAGTTAATCTGTCTAGCATTGAAGAAGTCCTAATAATTGTCGAGTAATTAAAAAATGAAGAAGCTTAATTTCTTATTTGTTATTTTAATAAGCGGGATATTGCAGGTAACTTTGTTGGATGGCTTTAAGGTGTTTAATGTAAAGCCTGACTTGTTGCTGATAAGTGTTGTATTTGCAGGTTTATTCTTTGAGTTAAAATGGGCATTTCTTTTTAGCATAATCGCAGGTTTGTTTAAAGATATTTTCGGGACAACAAGTATCGGAATAAATGTTTTATTATTCCCCACCTGGAGTTTTCTTATAGCTCAGTTGAAAAGGCAGGTTTCTTTTGAAGATAGCTTTATGCGTATGGCGCTTCTGTTTGTAGTATGTTTTCTGCAAAACCTTATTACCGGTTTAGCGCTGGGGTTCTTTGGAGAATTTACTCCTTTGGGGGTATTCTTAAAGATTTTATTTATCAGTTCAATTTATACGGCACTTCTTTTACCAGTAATTTCCCGTTTTATCAAACCGGATTTTTATTCATAATTTATTAGAAATATGAGATCGAATATCGCAGGCATTTTGATTATTGTTATGCTTTTGTTTTTATTCTTTAGCCTTTTTAACCTTCAGGTGATTCAAGGCGGAAAGTTTCGTCAGTTAAGCGATAAGAATTGTATAAGATTGCTCCCCCAGCTGGGAAGCCGCGGGAAGATCCTGGATAGGAATGGGGAAATTATTGTTTCAAATAAGCTTTCTTATGATGTTATGGTTTTGCCGCAGGAGGCTAAAAAATTAGATGCGGTGTTGCTTTCTGTGTCGCGGGTTCTTGATGCAGATTTTAAGTCTCTTAAAAAGGCCTACAAAGCCGGTTTTGTTTCTTCATCTTTGCCTGTCACGATTAAAAGAAATATTGATTTGAAGAAGGCAATAATTTTAGCTGAAAAAAAGCTTGAGCTTCCAAGTGTAATAATCCAACCTAATCCTGTACGGGATTACCCTTACGGAAAACTCGCCTGTCATATTATCGGCTATATCAATGAAATTGATCACTGGCGGCTTACAAAATTGCAGGATTATGGATATAATACAAAAGATTTAGTCGGTTTCGGTGGGATAGAGGAGAAATTTGATTATTACTTGCGCCAAGAAGAAGGAGGTTTGTCCTTTGAGGTCAATCATAAAGGCAGGTTTGTCCGTGTTTTAGGTTTTAGGCCTCCGAAGAATGGTAAGGATATTCAGCTTACCATTGATTTAAATATTCAAAAAATCGTAGAGGATAAATTAGGAGAAAGGAATGGCGCTTGTATCATAATGAATCCTAATACTGGAGAGATTATCGCTTTGGCAAGCGCTCCTAGTTTTGATCCTGCGGATTTTGTTGAGAGGTCTGCTTCTATCTCTGGGCTTTTTAGCGATAAAGATGCCCCTTTAATGAATCGTGCTATCAGCAATACTTATCCTCCGGCTTCAATCTTTAAGGCTATAATGGCAACTGCCGGGCTTGAAACAAAGAAAATAAATTTATCTACTACTATTCTTTGCCAAGGCCAGACCTTAGTAGGAAACCGTAAGTTTGCCTGTTGGACTACTCACGGAGAGCAGAATATTTATGATGCGTTGGCGCATTCCTGCGACATCTATTTTTACAAAACCGGGCTTTCTCTTGGAGCCCAGACGATTTACGATTATGCTATAAAATTTGGTTTGGCAAAGGTTACTTCTCTTGAATTGCCATATGAAGCAGGTGGTTTTGTGCCGTCTCCTTTGTGGCGTAAGCTGCATAAATTTCAAAATTGGTATGATGGAGATACTGCGAATTTTTCTATCGGACAGGGGGAAGTTTTAGTCACCCCGATACAAATGGTGCGGATGATGGCAGTTTTTGCAAATAAAGGTTATCTGGTATCTCCAAGCATAATAAAGTCTATCGCAGGCAAAGCTGTTGCCACCCGTCAAAAAAAGAATAGCGATCTATCTTTAAAACCAAACACAATAGCGATTGTGCGTAAGGGCCTGCGTGATGTTGTAGTATATCCTTCAGGAACGGGAAATGTGTTATCAACTTTGCCTGTTTCCGTGGCTGGGAAAACCGGTACTGCGCAGACCTCGCGTAATTCAACTCATGCTTGGTTTGCGGGGTTCTTTCCTTACGAAGAACCAAAGTATGTTATTTGTGTATTGCTGGAACACGGCGGGCCCGGATATGCTTCAACTGTTTTAGCAAAACAAATAATTGAAGAGATGGTTAATAAAAATTTGCTATAAGGAGAATATTCTTGAGAAACTCAAGGTTTTTAATCTTAATAGTGGCTTTGATAATTTGTTTTATGGGCATATTCTCTATATATAGCAGCACCTATCAGAAAGAAGGTAAAGTATGGCAAGAGATTTATAAACGCCAGATTCAATGGGTTATTCTTGGCTTCGCACTTTTTTTCTTTATGTCAAATCTTGATTATAGGAGGATTTGGGATTGGACATATTTTCTTTATGGCAGCTCGGTTTTTCTTTTGTTTTTAGTTGGTTTGCTGGGTGCTGTGCGTTTAGGGGCGCAGCGTTGGATTAAGATTGGAGGTTTTAATTTTCAGCCTTCGGAATTTGTAAAACTTGCTGTTGTTATCTTTCTTGCAAAATATTTTAGCAGGAAGTCTGCTAACGATATTTCTCTTAGGCCTCAAAAATTCGGCATAGTCCGCGGTTTAATTCTGCCATTTTGTTTTATAATTATACCTGTAGGTTTGATTATGGAGCAGCCGGATTTAGGGAGTGCGATGCTGGTATTCATTTTATTTATTACTTTAATTTATTTAGCCGGAGTAAGATGGAGGCATATTCTTGTTTTTATTTTAGCTGTTGTTTTGCCTTTGCCGTTTTTTTGGCATATGTTGCGTGATTATCAAAAGGAAAGGTTGATGGTTTTTCTAAATCCTAACATTGATCCTCTTGGCGCGGGCTATACCGTGATTCAGTCTAAAATTGCGGTAGGCTCCGGAGGGTTCTTTGGCAAGGGCTGGCTTTCCGGGACGCAAAGCCAGCTGCACTTTTTGCCGGAATCGCATACTGATTTTATTTTTGCTACCTTTGCGGAGCAATGTGGCTTTGTAGGTTGTGTTTTCTTGTTAGCTTTGTATTATTTAATTATCAGGCAGGGTTTCATTATAGCTCAAAGAACCAGTGATCCTTTCGGAAGGCTTTTGGCCTATGGGATTTCTTTGATGTTAAGCGTGCAGATATTCGTCAATATCTCTATGAATATCGGCTTAGCTCCGGTAGTAGGAGTGCCGCTTCCTTTGATGAGCTATGGAGGCTCTTCGGTGTTTGTTACTTTGATTTCTTTAGGGATATTGGTTAGCATAGATAGGAAAAGGTCGGTTTTTTAATTTAAGGTTAAAAAATATGTATGAAGATATTTTGTTACAGGTGATGAAGCCGGGCCGTTATATCGGCAACGAATGGAATGTTTCAAAAAAGGATTTTGGTAAGTCTTTTGTGAAATTTGCTTTATGCTTTCCTGATCTCTATGAGGTTGGGATGAGTAATTTAGGCGTAAGAATTCTTTATGGGATTTTAAATAATATTGAAGATGTCGTATGTGAAAGAGTTTTTGCCTGTGCGCTTGATATGGAAAAAATATTAAGAGAGTTAAAACGGGAAATCCTGTCTTTAGAGTCAAAAAAGCCTTTAAAAGAATTTGATATCCTTGGATTTTCTCTTGGCTCGGAGTTGGGGTACACTAATATATTAAATATCCTGGATTTAGGGAATATCCCTCTTAGGGCTCAAGAACGGGATAACTCTTTCCCGTTAGTTATAGGAGGGGGGCCCTGTGTTCTAAACCCCGAACCGATGCATGAATTCTTTGATTTGTTTTTTATCGGAGAAGGAGAAGATTTTATAAAAGAATTTATTGATCTTTACCGTAAGAATAAAGAAGAGTTTAAGGCAGGCAGAATTTCCAAGAAAGATTTATTAATGGTTTTTTCAAAGATAGAAGGCGTGTATGTTCCTTCTTTTTACGATGTTGCGTATGATTCTAATGGTAAATTTCTTGAATTTAAGGCTAAATCGGAACAATTCCCGCAGCCAATAAAGAAACGGTTTGTAAGCGATTTAAATAAATCATTCTATCCGGTTGAATGGTTGACGCCTTATATCCAAATAGTACATGACCGTTTAGCCGTTGAAATTACGCGTGGTTGTCCGAACAGATGCCGATTTTGCCAGGCGAGGTCATGCTATTTTCCATTACGCCAAAGAAATGTGGAAAATATCGTGGACTTAGCTAAAACCATGTATAAGAATACGGGTTATGATGAAGTATCTTTGCTGGGATTATCGGTAAGCGATTATGCTTATATTGAAAAGCTCGTTAGCCAGCTAACAGAATATTTTAAAGAAAAAGCAGTGAATATTTCTTTGCCATCGGTAAAAGCAAAGACGATGGTGGGGAATCTTTCTACTGTGATTGCTTCGGTTAAAAAAACAGGGCTTACGTTTGCTCCGGAAGCAGGGACGCAGAAGATGAGGGACCTTCTTGCTAAGGATTTTGATGAGGAGCAGTTTTTTAAAGCCCTGGAACAAGCGTTTATTTCCGGCTATCAGCATGTAAAGCTGTATTTTATGATCGGCCTTCCTTTTGAAACTAATGAAGATTTGGATGGTATAGCGGATTTATCTTTAAGGGTATCTGATTTAAGAAGGAAGGTTGCAAAATATCCGGCTCAAGTTAATGTCAGCATAAATACATTAATACCAAAACCTCATACGGCTTTTCAATGGTTCGGCATGCCAAGCTCTGAAGAGATAAAAGAAAAACAAATGTATCTTAGGAATAAAATTAAGAACAGAAAAATTACTTTATCTTTTCAAAGTAGGGATGTTAGTTTTGTGGAGGCAGTTTTTTCGCGCGGAGACAGGCGCTTAAGCGAAGTTGTGCTTTCTGCGTTTAAAAATGGAGCAAGATTTGATGCCTGGAATGAGCATTTCTCAATTGATAAATGGCTTGCGGCTTTTAGTCAGACAGGTATTGCACCCGGTTATTATCTGGAACAAATAGAAAGAAGCCAGCAGCTGCCTTGGGATTTTATAGATGTCGGAATCCCTAAGCAGTCCATTATGTTGGAAGCCAATGAGATAAGCGCATAAATAGGTATTGCCAAAGCGTTGTTTAAGAGGTATAATTTCTTCAAAATAAACTAAATTCTGGAGGAATAGATGGGCAAAGCAAAAGGTAATTCCTTAAGATCCTTCGGCCTTAAATATAAGCTAAAAATTTCCTTCTACCTTATGTCCATCCTACCTTTGCTTATTTCTGTTTACCTCGTTTCAAATTACATCTTGCCTCAAGCCGGTCTGAAAATTGATATAATTGCAACCATAATAATTAGTGTTGTTATCGCGATAGCCGGTTTCTTTATTATTAAGGAAGTCTTTGATCGCGTTGTGTCAATTAGTTCTGCTGCGAAATTAATTGCTGCAGGAGACCTTAGCCGTAAGATAAAAACTGAGAATCCCGATGAAGTGGGCGATCTGGGAGGGGCTCTAAATCAGTTGACGGAACGAATCCGCGGGAATATGGATGAGCTAAAGAATTACAGCGAGAAGACAACGGAAATAAATGTGGAAATCCAGAAACGCGTAATGGTGCTTTCCAGTTTATTGCAGATAAGTTCATTAATTTCACAGGGCGCTAAACTTGATGACATTTTAAAACTTACGGTTGAGAAGGCTCGTTTATTGGCAAATTCGGAAGCCGCTTTTCTTTTGTATCGGGAGGAAGGCCAAGAAGTTTTCTTAATGAGGATAATTGACGGGATTAATTCAGAACATCTTTTGAAGGTTAAAGTAGGAGCTAAGGATGAAATATTCTCCAAGGCGATCACATTAAGTAAAGTGTTGGTTATTGACCGGCAGAATACGTACCCTGATCACTTATACACTGATTTTTATGACAGGTTTAGATTAAAGAATGCTTTGGTAACTCCGATATATTTAGGGGGAAGGGTAATGGCAATGCTTGGTATTGCCAATAATAAAGAATCTTTTGCGTATTCAAAAGAAGAAATAGAATTAGTGGATGTTTTTGCCAAGCAAGTAGCTATTGCAGCAGAAAATGATATCCTGATGCATCGTGTTGAGAAGCTTGAGATAAAAGACGCTCTAACCGGCCTTTACAATGAAGCATATGTCCGTTCCAGGCTTCAGGAAGAAATAAGAAGGTCTATCGCTTATCAGAGGCCTTGTGCATTTATACTTCTTGATATTGATAATTTCAAGAATTATTACCAAACCTTGGGTTCATTAACTACGGAATCTACATTAAAGAAGATTGCAATCGCTATCAGGGATTCTGTATCGGAGGTTGATCGGGTAGGCAGAATCGGCGATGATGAATTTGGTGTAATTTTACCGGAGAAAAACAAACGCCAGGCTCAAAGGATAGCTGAATCAATCAGGGTTAAGATAGAGGATATTTTTAAGCAGGAAGCCGACGCAATAAAAAGGATCACAATCAGCGGAGGCGTAAGCGAAAATCCTCTGGACGGGGTTGTTTCCGATGAATTAATTTTTAAGGCCCAGGGTTTGTTGGCTCTTGCAAAAAACAACGGGAAGAATCGTATTGTCGGTTTTGCTGAGACAGTCCAACCTGCTAAGGATAATTAGTTTATGGCGACTAGAAAAATCATAAATAAACAATTAGGTGATTTGCTGATTGAAAGAGGAATTATTAATCAGCGCCAATTGGATGAAGCGTTGGCTTTGCAGCAGGAGAAGGGCGGGCTTATCGGAGAAGTTTTGGTGTCTTTGGGGTTTGCCAAAGAAGAAGATATTGCTCAATCATTAACCGCTCAATACGGATTCCCATATCTGCCCCTAAGTAATTATGATATTAATCCGGATATCGCAAATATTATTCCCGGAAGAGTCGCGCGGCAGTATTTACTCGTGCCTATAGATAAAATTGGGAATAACCTGACAGTCGCAATGTCTAATCCTCTTAATGTGCAGGCGATTGAAGACGTGGAATTGCTTTCGGGATGCAGTGTCCAGACTTTTGTTTCTACTTCTTCGGATATAAAACGCGCAATTGAAAAATATTATAAAGATAAGGATTAGTTTTTTAAAACATTCTTTAGCAATCTTTTTTCATATCCGCCGAAACACAAATTCTAAAAAATGATTTCATTAAAAGAGCGCCTGAAAGAAGTTTTAATCAACAAGAAAATCCTTACGCAGGAGCAGCTTAATAAGGCTCTTGAAATCCAGAAAGAGAAAGGCGGAAGGCTATCCGAAATAATCATTGGTTTAAATTACGTCAAAGAGAATGAATTAATTACTACGTTAAGCGAAGGCTTAGGGTTTCCCTTAATAGACCTGAAGCGTTTTAAAATAGATTTAGAAATTGTAAAAACCATCCCCATAGATATCGCCCGCCATTATCAGATAATTCCAGTTTCCAGAATGGGAGACACTATTACTTTGGCTATGGCAGACCCTTTGAATATTTTTGCTATAGACCATGTAGCATCCCTTACCGGTTATAAAATAAATCCGATTATTTCATCAAGCCAGGATATTTTGCAGACTATAGAATTATCTTATCCTGACGCAACTAAGGGTATTATTGATGACTTGGTTAAGGAGATGTCGGCAACTTCCATTGAACTTGTCAAGGAAGAAAAGGAAATATTGCCTTCCGACCAGGAATTGGGCCGGATTAGCCAGGAAGCACCGGTTATTAAAATTACGAATTTGATTCTTGAAGATGCAGTAAGAAAAAGAGCTTCAGATATCCTTGTTGAGCCTTTTGACAAAAAATTAAGGATTCGTTTCCGGCTTGACGGAATATTACATGAACAAAAGGCCCCTCCCAAAAGTATGCATCCTTCTATAGTTTCCCGTATTAAAGTTATGTCTGAATTAAATATCGCTGAGCACAGGCTTGCCCAGGATGGGCGTTTTAAGGTTAACATGCTGGGTAAAGAAGTAGATTTTCGTGTTTCAATTATCCCCTCAAGTTTTGGTGAGAAAGTAGCGATTCGTATTCTTGATAAATCACAGGCGATGTTTGATTTAAACCGCCTTGGTTTCGGCGAGGCGACAATTCAAAAAGTCGCTAAAGTCTCAAAGCTTCCCCATGGGATGATTTTAGTAACTGGGCCTACAGGTAGCGGTAAAACGACTACTCTTTATTCGGTATTAAAATCAGTTGATAGCCCTGAAAAGAATATTGTAACGGTTGAGGATCCTGTGGAATACCAGTTAGAAGGGATTAATCAGGTTACTGCGAGGCCGGAAATCGGGCTTACTTTTGCCGGAGCACTGCGATCAATTTTGCGCCAGGATCCAAATATTATTATGATTGGAGAAATCCGCGATTTTGAAACGGTTGATATCGCGATTAAGAGCGCTTTAACCGGCCATTTGGTTCTTTCTACTTTGCACACAACTACTGCCTGCGGAGCTGTTGTGCGTTTGGTTAATATGGGAGTTGAGCCTTATCTTATTAACTCAGCATTGGTTTGTGTTGTCGCGCAGAGATTGGTGAGAAAGATTTGCCCTTATTGCAAAGAGCCTTTTCCAGTTAAACAGGAAATCATTGATTCTTTAAAAATAAAAATAGATAAAGATAAAAAAGTAGAATTTTTCCGCGGCCACGGATGCCAGCATTGTTTTAATATGGGATATAGCGGAAGAACCGGCATTGCCGAGGTCCTTTTGTTAAGTTATTCGGTGCGTGAATTAATTTTATCTAATGTGCAAGAGCACATAATTAAACAGCAGGCGCGTAAAGAGGGTATGACTACGTTGAGAGAAGATGGGCTTGCTTCGGCGCTCAAAGGCTTGACTACCCTTGAAGAGGTTTTGCGCGTTACTGCTCCGGACGAGTAAGCATGCAGACATTAAAAGAAAAAATAATTGAGATATTGCAAAAAAGCGGGAATCTTTCCAAAGACCAGCTTGATAAAGCCCTGTCAAGGCAGAAGGAAAGAAATCTGCCCTTAAGGAGGATCTTAGTTGAGCTGGGGATAATTTCAGAAGAATCCCTTTTGTCTTTGCTTTCAGAACAGCTGTATATTCCAACTTTACATCTTGGGAAGTATAAATTTGACCGCGAAGTAATTAATCTTGTTCCTGAAAGAATGGCGCGTCTTTATAAGTTAATTCCGTTATCGCGCATGGGCGATACTCTTACCGTATCCATGGTGGACCCTTTGGATATTTTTGCGCTTGATGATTTAAGGGCTCTTACCGGATGCAGCATTGATATTGTTTTGAGTCCGGAAGAAGAAATACTTAAAGCAATAGATCTTCAATATCATCCTGAATCTCAGGAGGTAAAGGGCATACAAGATATCCTTGAAGAAGCGCGTGGGCCCGGAGAAAAAAAAGAATCTGAGCTTGTTAAGTCTGATGAGATAGAACTTAGTGTTGCTCTTGAAGAAAGTGCAAAGCCGCCGATTGTAAAATTGGTAGACCTTGTGTTGACCCAGGCTTTAAAAAAGAGGGCTTCAGATATACATATTGAGCCCGAGAGGGATTTCTTGCGTGTTAGATATCGTATTGACGGGTCTTTGCATGAAGTATTAAAGGTGCCGAAATTAAACCAGAATGGCGTTATAGCAAGACTTAAGATTATCTCTAATCTTGATATTACTGAAAGCCGTGTTCCGCAAGACGGAAGGTTTAAAGTAAGATTTGAGAATAAGGAAGTTGATTTCCGTGTTTCAAGCCTTCCGACCACATTTGGACAGAAATTTGTTTTGCGCGCACTGGACAAATCAAGTTTATCTATCGGATTGGATAAGCTTGGTTTCGCAGAACAGCCGCTTTATTCATTTAAAACTGCGATTGCAAAGCCTTTCGGCATGATCCTTGTTACCGGGCCGACAGGTTCAGGAAAATCTACGACTTTGTATTCTGTTTTAAACCAGCTGAATACTCCGGAGAGAAATATTATTACTATTGAAGATCCGGTTGAATATCAGGTTGAAGGTATTACGCAGGTTCAGGCAAGGCCCGAGATTGGGCTTGATTTTGCCTCTGGCTTAAGAGCTTTATTAAGACAGAGCCCTGACGTTATAATGATTGGAGAAATCAGGGATTCCGAGACTGCGGATATTGCTATTAAAGCTGCTCTTACCGGACAGTTGGTTCTTTCCACGCTGCATACCAATGATGCGATTACCAGTATTACAAGGCTTATTGACATGGGGGTTGAGCCTTTTCTTGTTGCCTCAAGCGTAGTTATGCTTTGCGCCCAGAGGCTTTGCCGAAAGTTGTGTTTTAAATGCCGCAAGCCGATTGAAGTCCCGGATGATTTCTTAAAAAAGATTGGCTTTAAGGAAAAAGCAACATTTTATGAGGCTTCTGGTTGTAAGTATTGCAACAATACCGGTTTTTTCGGCAGAATCGCGATATTGGAATCAATTTTGATTGACGATTCTATCCGTGAGATGATAATTAAAAAGAAATCAATTGATGAAATAAAGAGCTATGCAGTTGAAAAGTGCGGGATGATGACATTAAGAGATGATTCGTTCTTAAAAGTAAAAGAAGGTATTACTACTTTAGATGAAGCTTTAAGGATAACTACAGAGGAGTAGAATGGCGTTAAATTCCAAAGTTTTGTTAATCAGCGACGACAAGAATCTATCAGCATTTTTAAGAGAGGAATTGGTTATCAAAAAAGGATACGCGGTATCCTTTGAATACAGCGGCAGAGATGGAATTTTTGCTTTGAAGCAGAACCATTTTGAAGTTGTTTTGTTGAAGTACGGCTTGATTGATCTGGAGGCTCAGGAGGTTGTAAGCAGTTTAAAAAAGATTGACCCAAACTGTATTATTATTGCAATAATTGAAACTCATAATGAAAAGATAATCAGCGAGTTGTTTAAGCTGGGAGTTTATGATTTTGTAATTAAGCCCATAGATTTGGAAAAACTATCTTTTCTGATTGAAAAAGGAGCGCAGCTGCATTATTTAATTGAGTCAAGTTCCAGGCAAGCCGCGAGCCTTAAAGAACGTAACGCCGCTCTTGAGAAACAAAACCTTTTTTTGACAAACAGGGTTGAAGAGTCAACAAAAAAGCTCTCCCGGCTTTATGAGGATTTGCGTTCAACCTATATGCGCACAATTAAAGTCCTGGCTCAGGCGATTGACGCCCGTGATCATTATACGCATAGCCATTCGCAAAATGTCG
Source organism: Candidatus Omnitrophota bacterium (assembly GCA_028715415.1). Taxonomy (NCBI): domain Bacteria; kingdom Pseudomonadati; phylum Candidatus Omnitrophota; species Candidatus Omnitrophota bacterium. Next base: position 88,650 of record JAQURX010000007.1, read on the forward strand.
CAAAATATGCGGTATCAATAGCAAATGAGATGAACCTTTCTGCAAAAGAAATTGAGAATATAAGAGAGGCTTGCGAGTTGCACGATTTAGGTAAAATCGGAGTCGGAGACAGCATCTTAAGCAAACCTTCTATTTTAAACGCGCAGGAATGGGAAGAGATAAAACGTCATCCCATGATAGCCGCGCAGATATTGGAGCCGTTGACTTTTCTAGACGATGTGATAGAATTAATTCGTCAACATCATGAGCATTATGATGGCACTGGTTATCCTGAAGGCCGTAAGGGCGATGATATCTTGTTAGGTTCCCGGATAATACATCTGGCTGATGCCTATGAAGCTATGCGTTCAGCAAGGTCTTATAGAAAAATTCCCCTTACAAAGGAAGACGCTATCTTAGAAATAAAGAATAATTCAGGCACTCAATTTGATCCGAAAGTCGTAGAGGCTTTTTTAAAGGTAGTGGATACTTTATAAAATGAATACTTATAAATATACAGCTAAAGACAGAAACGGGCAGACAATCGTAGGCATATTGGATGCTGATTCTGAAAATGTTGTTGCTGAAACACTGCATAATAAAGAATTAATTATTGTTTCTATCATTCCGGCAAAGAAGGCTGCAGCTAAGTCAAGGGGCAAGGACACTAAGGTTAAGCTTGATGATATAGTTATCTTTTCCCGGCAGCTTGCCACAATGATTGATGCGGGTATTACTTTGGTAAATGCTCTTAGTATTTTAGCTGAGCAGGTGGAAAGCAAGGGGTTAAAAGCAATTGTAACGCAGGTCCGTTCGGATATAGAAGCCGGTATGAGTTTTTGCGATGCTTTGGCTAAGCACCCTGTAGTTTTCTCAGAGCTTTTTGTAAACATGGCAAGAGCAGGGGAAACTTCAGGTATGCTTGATGAGGTTTTGGACAGGTTAGCTACTTATTTGGAAAAAGCAGCCTCTCTTACAAGAAAAGTTAAATCAAGCTTAGTCTATCCTACAGTTGTTGTCAGCATGGCTTTTTTAATTACGGCAGTTTTATTGCTTAAAGTTGTCCCTACTTTTAAGGGGATATTTGATGCGTTAGGAGGAAAATTGCCGCTTCCTACACTTGTCCTTATCGGCATAAGCGATATCTTCAGGCACTACTTTATATTTTTAGTTATAGTAATTGCAATAGTGGTTTTTCTTTTTAAGAAATATATCAGCACTCCAAAAGGGCGTTATAACTTTGATAAATTTTGTCTTAATGCTCCTGTGTTGGGAGTCCTTTTCCGTAAAGTAGCTGTTGCAAAATTTGCCCGTACATTTTCTACTCTTGTTAAGAGTGGTGTTTCAATTTTAAATTCACTGGACATTGTCAGCAAAACTGCAGAGAATAAAGTTGTAGAAGAAGCGGTAGTCAGTTGTTCAGTTGCGGTGCGTGATGGCGAACCGATAGCGCGCCCGCTTTCAAAAAGCGGTGTTTTCCCGCCCATGGTTTGCCGTATGATTGGTGTAGGGGAGCAGACAGGGCAACTTGAAAAAATGCTTACCAAGGTTGCAGATTTTTATGATGAACAGGTGGATGTCGCGACTTCATCGTTAACTAGTTTAATTGAACCTTTGGTAATTGCCTTTTTGGGTATCATAATCGGCGGTATTGTAGTGGCGCTTTTCTTGCCGATTTTCAAGATAACAGAGTTGATTGCCCATTAAGCTTAAAATGTTGTTATTAAGCGTAAAGTGCTTAAAATATATATAGTTTTAGCTCTGTTAGAGTTGTTAAAAAAAAAGTAAAAAAAATACTTGACAATAAAGTTTCTTGTGGTATATTTACTTACTACCTTGAAAAAAGGATATTACTGTATAGTGAAAATACATACTACAGGGTTGACAAAATTGGGTAATTAACGCGCACCGACAGTAAGGCGCTTTGTAAATTCTAAAGCGTCCCGATTGATGTCGGGACGCTTTTTTGTTTGCACTTTAGGTGCACACTAAAATAGATTTCTAAACATTGCTCTTTCTAAATTATAGCCAAGCGGACCCGAGTGAATCTTAATGATTCAGAAGGGTCAATTTTTTGAGAACAAAAGTAACAAACAAATAATTCAAAGAGCCTTTATACAAATTTTTTCGAAATTTTCGGAGAGTTTGATCCTGGCTCAGAGTGAACGCTGGCGGCGTGGATTAGGCATGCAAGTCGCGCGATACTTTGGATGGAGAGGTTGAAGCCGCAAGGCAGATGCCAATTCGTCCTTAGATATAGCGGCAGATTGGTGAGTAATGCGCGAGTAATCTACCTCCAAATCGGAAATAGCTTTGCGAAAGTGAAGGTAATTCCCGATGTGTTTACAGTGGCGCAAGCTGTTGTAAGTAAAGGTGGCCCGCAAGGGCTGTTGTTTGGAGATGAGCTCGTGTCCTATCAGCTAGTTGGCAGGGTAATGGCCTACCAAGGCTTTTGACGGGTAGCTGGCCTGAGAGGGTGGTCAGCCACATGGGGACTGAGATACTGCCCCAACTCCTACGGGAGGCTGCAGTCGAGGATCTTTAGCAATGGGCGCAAGCCTGACTATGCGACGCCGCGTGAGGGATGAAGGTTTTCGGATCGTAAACCTCTTTCGATGGGAAAGAAACTCCTATCCTAATACGGTAGGACTGACGGTACCCAGAGAAGAAGCCACGGCCAACTCCGTGCCAGCAGCCGCGGTAATACGGGGGTGGCGAGCGTTACTCGGATTTATTGGGTGTAAAGGGCAGGTAGGCGTCTCATCAAGTTAGAAGTGAAATCCTGTGGCTCAACCACAGAACTGCTTTTAAAACTGATGAGATTGAGGCCGGAAGAGGAGAGCGGAATTCCCGGTGTAAGAGTGAAATCTGTAGATATCGGGAGGAACACCAGTGGCGAAAGCGGCTCTCTGGTTCGGCCCTGACGCTGATCTGCGAAAGCTAGGGGAGCAAACAGGATTAGATACCCTGGTAGTCCTAGCCGTAAACGATGAGCACTAGGTGTTGGGGGGTTACCTTCAGCGCCGCAAGATAACTCGTTAAGTGCTCCACCTGGGGACTACGACCGCAAGGTTAAAACTCAAAGGAATTGACGGGGGCCCGCACAAGCGGTGGAACATGTGGTTCAATTCGACGCTACG